>NZ_JAHDSX010000003.1:0-111469 GCF_020969955.1 Allobaculum fili
ACCGGATCCGAAGTATGAAGAAAACGATGAAGAATAAAAAATACGCCAAGCGGGATCTCGAAAGGGATCCCGTTTAGCGTATCTAATATTCAGTCTCGCGTATACCCGTCGATTGTTTGACACTTACCTTTTTATGTAGGAAGAGAGTGGAAAGAAGAGATTTCACGTCTCATTTGCGTGTGCATCCAATCCAAAATGTTTTTCTCCTGCGGTATCTTTCTTTCCCTCTGAATTTGTTCAAATCCGGTCTTTTAATAAACAATACAGGGCAGTATCGATCCGCCGGAATTACAACCAGCGAATCCTTACCGCCCTGTTTTCGTTTCTTTCGTATTTTGAATTTGCACTTCCGCTTTTCCCTTTTCCCTTGGATCAAGGAATTCGACGAATGGTGCAAAGCCGCAAATTCCGCGACCTTTATCGTTTGTTCAGCGTCCGACGGATTCAGAATCCGTCTGCGGATGCAGATGACTCTGGGGAACGATCCGCTGCAGGTATCGCTGTTCCTGCAGACGGGATTTGAGATAAGCCATACCGCCGTAAAAGCCGAGAACCGCCAGAATGAGTTTGATCGCGATTTTGGCGATCATGGTGGAGAACATGGCTTCCGGACAGATGACAATCATGAAATCTGTCGCCGGATTGAGCAGCCAGTCCATGTTTCCCGCAAAGAAGAGGGTATGAAACCAGGTCCATAAGCCGGTGAAGTCGATGAAATACCAGAAGGCAAAAAAGATCAGTACGACCAGCAGACAGGCGCCGGCCTGTCTGATCCCCGTCATCAGAATTCCGAGACAGCGGGTTCCGTTGGATCCGAATTTCCAGAACAGCCAGCCTGCGCTGATCAGACAGACGAACCAGGAAACAATCATGACCAGTCTGGCGTTTTGCCACAGCTGCCGGACATCAACCATGTGCTTTTTCTCTTTGGCATTGAAGGTATCGCGCACTTCGTTTTTCCAGAATACCTTGCCGTCGAGATTGTCGCGTTTGCCCTCGACGTAATCCGTCATCATGAAAATGGAATTCTGAAGATCTTCATCGGACACCGAAACGGTCTGTGCCAGATTCAGCTTGTCATACAGACGTATGTAAAAGCCGTGATCAAAAACGACCGCCGCGACGCTCGAAAGCAGGGCGGCGATCAGAAAGGAAAAGCCAAAAAGAACAGGTAAAACCTTGCGCGTCATTCGACGGTAACCAGATATACGCTGGAGACCCGGTCGGTCTTGCGCAAAATGTCCACGAGATCTTCGATGCTCTGTTCGAGCTCGGTAATATCGAGAGTCAGCGTCACGTTGGAAACGTGATTGATCGGGACGGTCTGGTTGATGGCGATGACGTTGAGCTGGGCAATACGGGTCAGGATGATGGAAAGCACGCCTTTTTCATCCTGAACGACGAGTGAAAGAATCGCCCGGCGGCTTGCGTCCTTGGGCTCAAACTGAAAAATGGAATTCTTATATTTATAGTACGTTCCCCGGGAAATGCCGACTTCGCGTACCGCTTCGCAGATCCGGCGGACTTTGCCGGAATTGAGCAGATTCTGCGCTTCGACGACTTTTTCAATGACATCGGGAAGAATCGAAGAATTGACCAGATAGTATTTATCCATGAATGACCTCCGCTCCATGTTCTGAAACTTCAGACAGACGTACATCCAGTTCGGGATGTGCGTTTTTAATTTCCTCTTTCAGCGCCTGAAGAGTGTCCTTGTTCTGACTTACAAAAAGCATGGTAGATCCGGATCCGGAAATCCAGAACGGTACGGAATTTCGTGCCGCAATTTCCTGCATCGCCGGATAGTGAGCAATCAGCTTTGAGCGGCTTGGCTCATGAAGCAGATCATGACACGCTTCAAACAGCAGCGTTTCGTCTTTATGCGTCCAGGCGTATTCAAAGAGCATGGCCCGGCCGGCCTGCATGGCTGCATTGTGAAGAGGAATTTCTTCTGGCAGCGCCTTGCGCGCCATCGGGGTGGACACTTCATACGGCGGAATGACCACAAGGGCTTTCCAGCCGTTGGCCCCCAGATTGACGCCGATCAGCGAGCGGGTACCTTCCACCGTAACGGAAAGCGCGCCGTTCAGAGCCGGGGCAACGTTGTCGGGATGGCCTTCAATTTCCACCGCGCACGCCAGCAGCTGATCGTGATCCATCTCCAGTTCGGCGATCGCGTTGGCGCCAAGAATGCCGGCGACGACGCACTGACTCGACGAGCCTAGGCCTCTGGCAAACGGAATATCGGACTGAATGTCGATGTGTACGTTTGGAACCGGCTTGCCGCACTTATGGCAGGCGAACACAAAGGATGTCCAAACCAGATTGTCGGCAGTGGCGTATTCCCTGGGACAGCCGCTGATGAGCAGCTCATCGCTTTTTTCAAACGTAATGGAAGAGTACCAGTTCAGCGCAAGTCCGAGAGTATCAAAGCCCACGGAGCAGTTGGCGCTGGTCGCCGGTACTTTCACCGTAATCATGCAAAAATCTCCTTCGAAGCGTCGAGCACATTTTCTTTCATCGCTTCAGGATCAATTACCGCATCGTGCAGAATTTCGAGACGTTCGAGAACGGCTAAAGGATGCGGAATGGCGTCGGCATTGATCTTTTCCAGATCGCGCATCGCCTGCCATGGATTGTCTTCTTTCTGTCCAAGGGAATCGAGAACGTCCTGAGTAAATTTGTACGGACTCGCCGTGGACAGCGCGATGACCGGCGTTTCGGATTTTTTCGCAAGCGCATACGCGGCCGCCGAATGCGGATCGAGCACGTAGCCGGTTTTGTCAAAGACGTCCTTAATGGTGGCTTTGAGCTGCGCGTCGTCATACCAGCCGCCTTCAAAAAGACGGGAGATTTCCGCAAAGGTGTCTTCATCCAGCGTATAGCTTCCCTTTTCGGCCAGATCCTTCATCCAGCCGGCAACTTTTTCGGTGTCTTTATTCGATGCGTAGTAGAGCAGACGCTCGAGGTTGGACGAGATCAGGATATCCATGCTTGGCGAAATCGTCTGAATGAACGGACGGTTGCGATTATAGGTTCCGCAGGCAAGGAATTCGGTAAGAACGTTGTTGGCGTTGCTGGCGACGTAGAACTTTTCGACCGGCAGACCGAGCTGCATGGCGTAGTAGCCGGCGAGCACGTCGCCGAAGTTTCCGGTCGGTACCGAGAAGGATACTTTGTCGCCCGTCTGAATGACGCCCTTGTTTACGAGCTGGCGATAGGCATCGAAGTAGTACACGATCTGCGGAATGAGACGTCCGATATTAATGGAGTTCGCCGAAGAAAGAACGATATCGTCCTGGGCGAGTTTTTCCTTCAGATCTTCATCGAGGAACAGCTTCTTGACCATGCTCTGCGCATCGTCAAAGTTGCCTTCGACCGCAAACACTTTCACGTTGCCGCCCGACTGGGTAGCCATCTGCTTGTACTGCACGGCGGAAACTTTGTTATGGGGATAGAAGACGCAGATGCCGGTATTGTCCACGTCCTCAAAGCCGGACATGGCCGCCTTCCCGGTATCGCCGCTGGTCGCGGTGAGGATCAGCGCTTTCTTGCCGGTATCTTTCAGAGCTTTGGATAAGAACCACGGCAGAATGGTCAGCGCGACATCCTTGAACGCGCTGGTCGGTCCGCGGAACAGCTCGAGAATGTAAATGCCGTCAACGTCTTTTACCGGCGTAATTTCATCGCTTTCAAAACTGCCGGTGTAGGCATTTTCAATGCAGTCATCGAGTTCTTCGCTGGTATAGCCCGAAAGCAGCGCCGTGAACACTTCCTTGGCGATGCCTTTGTAATCGAGCTGAATCAGCTTGTTCAGATTCAGCTTTTCCTGGCCGAGTCCGGGCCAGACAAACAGTCCGCCATCGGGACTGATTCCCTGCAGCACCGCCTCCTTGGCGCTGATCGGATCCGCGTTTTTACGGGTTGACTGATAATAAGGTTTCATAAATTTTCGGCTCCTTGAAATCGCATATGCCCTATGATACAATGTGCAAGTTTTTAAGACAAGTGTATATTAGACAAGAACAAAAGGAGTACAAAGCAATGAAAACGATGAATTGTGTCCTTCTTGGCTACGGTACAGTGGGACAGAACGTAGAGCGTTTATGCCGCGGCATTGACGGTCTGGAAATGAAAGGCGTATTTGTCCGCCCGGCCAAAGCGCGCGAACCGTACTTTTCCGCAGATGGAAAAGCGCTCGTTTCGCGGCAGGACGTTCAGATCGTATTTGAATGCCTCAACGGACTGGAACCGGCCAATACCCTTATCCGTATCGCCCTGGAACATGGAAAGAATGTGATTTCTTCCAACAAGGCGGTTTTAAGCACATATCTGCCTGAGTATATCAAACTGGCTGACAAATATGGCGGATCGATTCAGATTGAGGCCAGTGTAGCGGGTGGAATCCCTTTAATTGACGGAATTCTCAAACTTTCTGCCGCTGAAGAGCTCAAGGGATTTGAAGGCATTCTCAACGGAACCTGCAACTATATTCTCAGTTCCATGGAAGAAAACGGCACGTCCTTTACCGATGCGCTGCGCAGCGCACAGGAGCTCGGCTTTGCAGAAGTGGACCCCACCAACGATGTGGAAGGAAGAGATGTCTGGTACAAAACGCTGCTCGTCTCCTCTTTATATACAAAATCGCCTGTGACCACTCTCCCCGATCCGATCGGCATCTCCAGTATCGGCATAGACGAGATCGCGCTGGCGAAAAAACATCATAAAAAAATCCGCCATCTTGCAATTCTGAAAAATGAAAGCGGATCCTTTTCGGCTCTGATCGCACCCGTTTTCCTGAATGCGAGCGATTATCTGTCTTCTGTTGGTCAGAATTACAACGCGCAAAAAATCGAAGCTTCTTCTTTTGGAAGTTTAGGCTATTATGGCCCCGGAGCCGGCGGCAGTCCGACCGCGCAGGCTATGATCGCCGACGCGATCAACCTGCTGAACGGTACCGTTCGCAGAATTTCGCTCGATCAGCACGCCACATTCTGCAAGGATGGTATCCGCGAAGACTGGATTGTACGCACGTGCAAAAATCTCGATTCTGTAAAGAACGCAGATTCCACCTATTTTGAAGAAGACAGTCTCTGGCTGATTAAAGATCGCGATCTTTCTCTTGTCGAAGAGATCCAGGCGATCGATCCATCGGCCATGCTCGCAGTATGGAGGAAATAAATGGCTTTAAAAGTGACGAAATTCGGCGGCAGCTCCGTTTCCCAGGCCAGCCAGTTTCGAAAAGTAAAAGAAATCGTGGAGGCCGATCCGGATCGCCGTTATGTCGTCGTCTCCGCACCAGGCAAGCGCTGCAGCAATGATTCCAAGATTACCGATCTGCTCTACCTGCTCGACGCGCATCGTCAGTATCATGTCGATGCCAGCAACGTCTACAAGCTGATCCGCGACCGCTTCGTGGAAATCCGCGACACCCTCGGCCTCAAGCAGCCGATCGAAAAAGAGCTGGACACGATGTACGCCAGCCTTTCTTCCATGAGTGAAATGGAAATCGTATCGCGCGGCGAATACTTCTGCGCCAAGCTCATGGCCGAATACCTCGGCTTCCCGTTTGTGGATGCGGCCGATGTCATCCGGATCAACCACGACAAGTCCATCGACTGGGAAGCGACGCGTGCCCGTCTGAAAGCCATCATGAATGAACACGAACATTTCGTATTCCCCGGCTTTTACGGCACAGCCGCCAACGGCAAGATCATGGTCTTCTCGCGCGGCGGCGGCGATGTGACCGGTGCCATTCTGGCCAACATCATGGAAGCAGATATCTACGAAAACTGGACCGATGTTTCCGGATTCCTGATGGCCGATCCGCGCATCGTTCGCAATCCGCAGCCTATCACCCACATTACCTACTCCGAACTGCGCGAGCTTTCCTACATGGGCGCGTCCGTGCTTCACGAAGACGCCGTCTTCCCCGCGCAGGAAAACAACATTCCGATTCATATTCTCAACACCAACCGCCCGCAGGATGCCGGCACGATCATTCAGGAAACGTCCCTCGTGCCGCGCAAGTACCCGATTACCGGTCTGGCCGGCAAGCCGGGCTTCCTGTCCATCTATATTTATAAGAAGCACATGTCCAACGAAGTCGGCTACATGCGCAAAGTGCTCAGCGTTCTGGAACGCTACAACGTTTCGATCGAGCACATTCCAAGCGGCATCGACTCCTTTACCGTTCTGGTCAACGGAGCTGAAGTTGAAGACAGCCTTTACGAGATTCTCCACGAAATCAAGCGTCAGGTTGCACCGGATGAAATCAAGGTGCAGGACCATATCGCGCTCGTCTCCACCGTCGGCAAAAGCATGTCCCATCAGCCGGGCAACGCCGGCCGTCTGTTCGAAGCCTTAGGCCGCGAACACATCAACATTGTCATGATCGCGCAGGACTCCAACGAAATTAACATTACCGTCGGCGTCAGCGAAAAAGACCTTTCCCGCACGATCGAAGTCATTTACAACGAATTTGTCGTTGACTGAACCGCTCTACATTTGAATCAGGAAGAAGGAATACGATTATGAAAACCATCGCCATTGCCGGTGCAACCGGCGCTGTAGGCGCGCAGATGCTCGAATGTCTGCACGAACAGGGCATTGAAGCCAATATCAGACTTCTCGCCTCGGCTCGATCCGCCGGAAAACAGATCGAAGACTGGACCGTTGAAGAACTGACCGAAGATTCGTTCAAAGGCGTCGACTATGTCCTGGGTGCCTGCGAAAACGATGTCACCAAAAAATGGATGCCGTGGGCCCAGAAAGCCGGCTGCGTTGTCGTCGACAACTCCTCCGCTTTCCGTCTCGATGAAAATGTTCCTCTGGTCGTTCCGGAAATCAATGCCGAAGATATCCGCAAGCATCAGGGCATCATTTCCAACCCGAACTGCTCCACGATTATCGCATTAATGGCCATGCACGATCTGCACGAGCTCTACAACATTCAGGATGTCATCTGCACTACATTTCAGGCTGTAAGCGGCGCCGGTGTCAAAGGTCTGCGCGATCTGGAAAACCAGCTCAAGGATCCCGAAGCGACACCGGAAGCGTTCGCTCATCCGATCGCCTTTAACGTCATCCCGCAGATCGGCGGCTTTGATGAAAACGGCATTACGAGCGAAGAATGGAAAATGCAGAATGAAGGCCGCAAAATTCTTCACGCGCCAGAGCTGAACGTCAACTGCACGTGCGTACGCGTACCCGTATGGCGTTCCCATTCCGAATCCATCACAATCCGTACTGAAAAACCGGTCGACCTCGATGCCTTAAAAGAACGTCTGTCGCATTCCGAAGGCGTAAAGCTGCAGGACGATCCGGAAAACAACGTCTACCCGATGCCGATCGACACATCCAATCAGGATCTCGTCTACGTCGGCCGTCTGCGCTACGATCCAGCTGATCCGACCCACAGAACCGTTTCGCTCTTCTGTGCGGGCGACCAGATCCGCAAAGGCGCTGCCTCCAACGCCGTTCAGATTCTCAAGAAACTGATGGAAATGGACGAACAGGCTTAACTTTAAACACTTTACGGCGGTATCCCTGCGCGGGATGCCGCCGTTTTTATCTCTTTGACCGTCTGGCCGAATACAGCCCAGACCAGAAAAATCCGCAGATCCAGGCGACCGCCGGTCCTTTTCTCCGGCCGTTTGCCTGTGTCTGCCGATTTTGAAATTCAAAAAACGAGTGCGCTGTTCACGCAGTCCTTTTTCCCCTTGGTGTTGAACCAGTTTTATTTCGTCCCGTACCAGCTGATGCCTTCTGCGACCCATCCAAGACGGCCGAGCGCCTGATTTTCTTGACTGGACTTTGTGAAATTGTGCGCACCGGCTTTCGCGTTCGGATTGTACTGCCGATAAATCGGGACGCCTTTGGCGGGATCGGAATACCAGCCGATCTTTTCGTAAATCCAGCCGGCTCGCACCAGACCGTCTTTTTCCGCTTCACTGAGCGTGTAATGATGATCGCCCGCGTTCGGATTGTACAGACGATAGACAGGCAGCTCGGACTGCACAGGGGCCGTCCACCCTTCTCCTTCATACGTCCATCCCATCTGCACTAAGGCGTCGCGCTCCACCGCGCTTTCCGTATAAAAGTGTTCGCCAGAATTCGGGTTGTACAGGCGCTGCAGATTCACCCGCTCCGCGCTCGCTCTGGAGTAGCCGGTCCATTGCGCTTCCAGACGAAGCGGTTCTTCGCTGTCGTCACCAAGCGTATGGATCACGGCGCCATCCGGGATTTGTACCGGAGAATAGCCGGCACCGCGCGCATTTGGAATGGTGTCGAAATAGCGCAGATCTCCCCGAAGGGTGCCGTCACTGGAACAGAGAATCTGTCCGTTGGGACGGTAAACGAGCCAGCCGTTAAACGCCATCGCGTCATGGATAAAGGTACAGGCGGGAATTTGCGTACCGCCCTCGCCTAGCGAAACCAAAATCGGCTCCATGGTTCCCTGTCCGATGCCCGGATCGAACGAGAGCGTCCGTGTTTTTTCCTTCCAGACAGCACGCAGTTCGATGTCATCGCCGCTCTGGGCTAAAGGCTGCCCGAAATCGGAGGGCGTCAGACTTTCCCACGAAGCGACGACAGCCAGTTTCCAGCCTTCCTGCTGCGCCTGCACAGGATCTGCAAAATAGGCCCGGGTTCCATTTTTCTCGTACAGACTTTCGCTGCTGGTGAGCCTGGATACCGTCCATCCTGCGAACTGATAGCCAGGGCGCCAAAGCGCACCGTCTCCGAGCGTATAGGGCGTATCGATCGGAACGATTTTCGCATTCGGACTTCCCTGTCCGCCGTTGGCATTGTAATGAAGGACATACGCCTTCGGTGTCCAGTAATGCAGAACTTCGGAGGCGCGGACCGTACGGGAATGGTCAATCCGGCACAAGGCTCCATAGTTGGCTTCGAGAATCGACAGCTGATCGCCGTTTACGTTCCAGACAAAGGCGGTATGCCCGCTCATACGGATCACATCGCCTGCCCGAATGCCTTCGTTTCCAACCACATACCGGGTACCGATCCGCGAGCTGCGCAAATAGCCATGGCACTTGTAATAACAGAGGTAGGCAAAGCCGGCGCACTGCACGCCCTGATCGAAGCTGTTGCATTTGACGCTTCCGCTGCGCGAACCATGATCCGAACACGGAACGTCCGTCGTACTGGTCAGGGAATAGGCCGAATCCGGACTGAAATGGTTCCAGCAGCGCCCCTGCGGCAAATCCCGCCGCAGCTGATTCACACGCTCTTCGAACGTCCCTTCATACGGCTGTACGTCTTTTTCCCGGCTGGAAAATTCAAATTTTCGATCTTCTTCCCCTAAAAGACTCGCATCGATATTGTAAACGGGTTCGGGATACGCATACGTCAGTCCTGAATCGTCTTCTTTGGCCTGAATCTGCATTCGATGACTCTGGAGCGCGGGAGAAATTTCCAGACTGAGCGCCATCGAAACACTCATCAGAACGAGGGCCAGTCGCTTGAGAATCGGATACTTCATACATCTTTCTCCTGTCAAAAAGACAGGTCAGATTATGGATTGGAAATAAATCATCTGACCTGTACAAAAATTGTTGCATTTTCGGAAAATGGCGCGGCGAACCGTTCTTCGCGTCCATTTTCGGGAAAATCTGCCCGGATTTTCCTTTTCTGGCTGGGAATTATGGCATTACTTTTAATTCGTTGCGGACATCTCTAAACCTGATTTTATGAGCAATTCGGACATTTCTTAACTAAGATTCTCTATTATTCCACCCGATTTGTTAAATTGGTTGATCTTTTAAAAATTTAGTATACACATTGTCACTATCGTAATTCATTTGTGCCTTCATAATTATTTTTAACTTTATTATCAGACCCGCTTTTTCACCCTCTGAGAGGACCAAAAAGAAAACGTTCCGGGTTTCTGTACCGTTATACGGTTCAGAATCCGAAACGTGTATTCCGGCTCGTCCTTCCTTTTCAAACCGGTTTCTGATTTTAAACTCGACCAAAAGAAAAGCAGCCCTTCCGAAAAAACGGTCAGGACTGCCTTGTGGATGTATTTCAAACGACAGGCCGTCTGCGGTCTGGAACAGATCGTGCTATTTCAGGATACGGAATTCACCGAAGGAAGAATCGACATGATAGTCCGGTTCTTCGGTTTTTGGATCTACCCAGGAAATCCATTCCATGACGGTATCGTCGCCTTCTTTTTCCGGAGACGAGAATTCGGCACGGTATACGCCTGTGCGCATCGTTCCATCTTCCTTAAGAAGGTTCAGATCTTTCAGCGTGCTCAGCGGCACTTTGCCTTCGACAACGTAGCCATCGTCGGTCTGTACGCCAGCGGTTTCAAGACCTTCAAGATTCCAGGTTCCGTCAAAGTGGCGATAGTACTCGATGGAATAGTCATGAACGCGTCCCTTCGGGTCGATTTCTACACCGTAGTAGAGCGGCATGCCTTTGGGTGTCGGCAGGTCTACCGGTCCCTGCGCGAGAAAGATTTCTACGCGGTCTTCCGCATCGACTGTACTTTCATCGTCTTTCCAGTCTTCTTCCACGAGGACTTCCGGATCGGTAACTTCAAACATGAAGTACAGATCGGTTCCGTCGTTGTACGCTTCGAATACCGTTACCGGCGCTTCTTTATCTGCCCATGGATAGAAGAAGGATCCGGAGATATTCTGTACGCTCGACCAGACGTCTTCGTCGATCTTGCCGTCGATCGTCGCTGCTTCGTCTCGTTTTACGACATCATAGTGCGGCGTGGTGGCCTGGTTTGGAATGGCAGCGGAAACGGCCGCTTTTTCCTTTCCTTCCGAAGCTGAAGCGTCGGTCGGCGTTTTGGCCGCCGGCGTTGTAGAGCAGCCGGCAAGAAGCAGCAGCGCGCCGGCGCCCAGAGTAAGTTTTCGCAGAGTGTTCATTTTTCTTTTTCCTCCTGCTTTTCTTACCCCTAGTATAGGTGCGCCTCTTCAACACCTGTAAGCGTTTTCTGACTATTCCATTTTAGTGACCAAAGAAGCCACTGAAAATCCAAGGCATCGCCAAAAATCGCCATATAAATCGCCATATATAGACATTTTAAAAACCTATGTTAAGACATTATCATCCAATTTGTTTGATTCTTTTGCCTTATGATTTTTTCAAAAGGTATACATTAAAAATTCAGCACATCGCTTTTTTCTGGCTTAGCGGCGCCCTGCCGGAGCGCGCCGGTCGAATCGTTTACACAGCCCGCGAAGCGGCAGAAACAGAAAAAACGTCACGACCATATTGGCCACGCCATGGACCAGATCAAAAGGAAGACCCGCCACCCACCACGAAAAGGCAGCGGATACGCCATTGAACAGTCCAAAAATCAGCGCAAACCAGAACCCGAAGGAAAAGCCAAAAACGCCAGCCAGCAGACTCCAGAACCAGATCGATCGGATGCGACGGCAGGCATAGGCCACGTCAAAGAGAAGCGGCCAGACCAGGACATAGCCCATATTCCAGACGCCGGCTCCCCAGACGAGCAGTTCGCAGACGATATAGACACAGATCGCCAGAAAGCCTTTCTTTCCCAGACAGCAGCCGGCCACCAGAACGAGCAGCGTAACCGGTTCAATATTGGGCAGGGACGCCATCGCCATTTTCAGAGCGAACATCAGAGCGCCGTAAAGCGCGCCAAAGCAGGCATCGTAAAGCAGGGTGCGGGACTTACTGCTCATAGGACCATGTGTAGACGGCATCGTTTTCCGGCTGAATCGAACTTACGCCCGTCTGGGCGTCTTCGCCGTTGATCTGCAGTTTCCACCAGGCACCCTTTTCGGCCTTTTCCCCATCGACTTCGGTCACAAAAAGGCCGTACTGACTTTGTTCGCCCGCAATCCATCCCTGCTCGAGAAGCGCGTCGGCCAGATTGGAGGCATTCGTAGTGAGCTGAATCTGCTTGCCTGTCCCATCCTGATGCATCACATGCATGGTAAAAGTAACCGTCTCATTGACCGGGGCATTACTTGAAAGGGAGGTACTCGAACTTTCCTGCAGGGACGATGAACGAACCGCATACGAATCCGCAGCGGATTCTGCATGCGAACAGGCGCCCATAAGCAGCGAAGCACAAAGAAGAACACCCGCACCGTATGTGCGAAGGACAGATTTTTTCATAACGAAGATTCCTTTCCAAAGACACGGCTTTCCAGAACAAATTCACTCTCTTCTGCAGACATCGTCTGCAGATTTTCGTACGCCGTCGGCTTCTACAAGAGTTAGCCTGTTTAAACCATGCTCATTATAATGGAATTCATGAAATGGACGGAAAATTTGAAGCAGACGGCCCTGCGCTATTGTCACGTACCCAAAGCGGCCGTTTCGCGCTATGAACCGCTGCTAGAAGAGCTGCGGCATCCGCTGCAGGAAAATACGCATTTTCGCTTTATCTTTCGCGTTTTTGATCTCGAACGCAATGGAGATTCGATCTCTGTAGATCAGGGGCGAATCGT
Source organism: Allobaculum fili (assembly GCF_020969955.1). Taxonomy (NCBI): domain Bacteria; kingdom Bacillati; phylum Bacillota; class Erysipelotrichia; order Erysipelotrichales; family Erysipelotrichaceae; genus Allobaculum; species Allobaculum fili. The sequence goes on from NZ_JAHDSX010000003.1 coordinate 12,468, forward strand.
CCTGAGCGGCCGTATGGCTCAGAGTCTGCTTGCACACTGCGAGAAAGTTCTGATTCTCGGGGCAACGCTTTCTGGCGATTTTGACCGGCAGCTTTCTCAATTTGAAGTACAGAACAGTGCGAAAGCTCTGGTTTTTGACGCACTTGGAAGCGCTTTGATCGACGAAGAACTCGACGCCTGCACAAAAGAGCTGCAGCAGAAGCTTCCTGGCTGGTATTTCAGCGATCGCTTTTCGTGCGGATACGGCGATCTGCCGCTTTCTTTACAAAGCGATCTGGCTGAACTCTTAAAGCTTGCACAGACGATTGGCGTACACGTTCTGCCTTCCCGCATGATGGTTCCGACCAAATCCGTTACCGCATTCATCGGGCTGAGCCGCACGCCCCTTCCTGCAAAAATCCGCGGCTGCGCGTACTGCCCGCTTCGCCCAGACTGCAAATATCTTAAAGGAGGACTTCGCTGCTATGAAAACTGAAACGACATCTCCCGATTACCAAAATACAGACACTTCCAATCGCTTTCTGACTCTGTTTGAACCGGACCGACTGATCGTATTGGACGGTGCCATGGGAACAATGATCCAGAAAGCCGGGCTGCCTTTGCTTCGTCATCCCGAGCGAAACAACGTTCTGTTCCCCGAAGTGATTGAAGGCATTCACCGCCAGTATATCGAAGCCGGCGCGAATGTGATTTACGCCAATACGTTTGGCGCTTCTCCGGATCGATTCCAGGACGAACCGGAATCGTATGAAGTCATCATTCAGCAGTCCGTGGCGCTCGCCCGAAATGCCGCTGCAGGAACCTCCTCCAAAGTCGCGCTCGATCTTGGTCCGCTTGGCATTTTGATGGAACCGATGGGCAGCGTCACCTTTGACGAAGCCTATGCGCAGTTTACGGCGATGGTCAAAGCCGGCGCAAGTGCCGGCGCGGATCTGATTGTCATTGAAACGATGAGCGATTTAGCCGAAGCCAGAGCTGCCCTGCTGGCCGCAAAAGAAAACAGTTCGCTGCCCGTTGCGGTCACGATGACGTTTGAACAGAGCGGCCGGACCTTTTCCGGCACCAGCATCGAATGTGCCGCCATTACCCTGCAGTCCCTGGGCGCGGATGCGATCGGTCTGAACTGTTCCCTCGGTCCGGATCAGCTGGTCGATCTGGTCAAGAGGCTTCATGACGTGACCAGCCTGCCCATTTTGTGCAAGCCCAATGCCGGTCTGCCCGATCCGATCAGCGGACACTACCATCTTTCGGACGAAGACTTTGTTCGCTTTGTCCGAAAAATCGTCGAAGCCGGTGCGGTAGCCATCGGCGGCTGCTGTGGGACGACCCCCAGCACCATTTCCCGGCTTTCAAAAGCCTTGAAAAACCACCCGCTGCGGCCAGCCGGAAAGCGGCTGGACGCCATCTGTTCGGATCGTCTGTTCACTTTGTGTGACGGGATTCAGGTCGTTGGCGAGCGCATTAACCCGACGGGGAAAAAGCGCATGCAGAAGGCGCTGAGCGAGGAAGATTTTGATTTCATCGCCCGCCTCGCCATTGAACAGAAAGAAGCCGGCGCAAACATTCTGGATGTGAATGTCGGCGCGCCGGATGTGGACGAAGTTCGCCTGATGCCGCTGGTCATTCGTACGATTCAAAGCGTCTGCGATCTGCCCCTGCTTCTGGACTCTTCCAATCCGAAAGCGCTTGAAGCCGGACTGCGCCAGGCGTCGGGCCGATGCGCCGTCAATTCGGTAAACGGTTCGCAAAAAAGCATGGATTCCATTTTCCCGCTCGCCCAGAAATACGGCACGCCAGTCGTTGCCCTCTGTCTGGATGATGCCGGAATTCCCGACAGTACAAAAGGCCGTCTGGAAATTGCCCGTCGCCTGGAACAGGAAGCCGCCAAATACGGCATTGCCCACGGCGATCTGTGGTTTGACGCGCTGACGCTGACCGTCAGCGCTCAGCAGGATCAGGCACAATGCAGTCTGGAAACAATCGAAAAACTGAACAAAGAACCCGATACGCGAACGATCCTTGGTGTTTCCAACATTTCCTTCGGTCTTCCCTGCCGGCCGATTCTGACCCAGGCATTTTTGAGCGCCGCGCTGCAGTGCGGTCTGAACTTTGCGATCATCAACCCGTCTCTGGAACCGCTGATGGATACGATTGCGGCGTTCAAAGTCCTTCGCCAGATCGATGACGGCTGCCGCGGCTACATCGAACGATTTGCGCAAAGGCAGTTTCTCGAAACGCAGAAACCGGCAGCGACATCCGCTGCGGCGTCGATTCAAACTTCGAGCCCAGTAAATCCGTCGGCCGAATCCGCTTTGACAAGCGGCGCGAATGCTGCACCGCTGTCTGGCGGCTGTGATTCCCGCGCCCGTCTGATGGATGCCATTTATAAAGGTCTTTCCGGCGAGGCAGCCGAGGCCGCTAAAGACCTTCTGCGCGAAGGCGAAGACGAAATCGAACTCACGTCTGAACTGCTCATTCCGTGTCTCGATCGCGTCGGTACGGATTATGAAAAAGGCGTTCTGTATCTGCCTTCCCTGCTCCAGTCAGCCAGCGCGGCGCAGGCGGTTTTTGAAGTGATCGCCCAGTCGCTCGAAGCGTCCGGCAAAAACCGGGAATCGCGCGGTGAAATCGTTCTGGCTACCGTGCAGGGCGATATCCATGACATTGGAAAGAACATCGTCAAGACGCTGCTGGAAAACTATGGCTTTACCGTCATCGATCTGGGCCGCGATGTCTCCCCGCAAGCCGTATTGGATGCGGTCGTTTCACGAAACATTCGTCTGGTCGGTCTTTCCGCTTTGATGACGACTACGCTCAAAGCGATGGAAGAGACCATCGCCCTTCTTCACACGCTCGACAATCCGCCCAGAATCATGGTCGGCGGCGCGGTTCTGACCGAAGAAGCCGCGAAAAACATAAAGGCCGACTGGTACGCGCCCGATGCGAGAGCTTCGGTTCAGATTGCGGAAACCTTTTTTGAAAAGGAAAATCGAGAATCCGACAAAAAGGAGACATCCGCACATGACTGATCCCCAGCCTTCAAAATTCGCGAAAGACGTTGTCTATCCCGTGCTGTTTGACGGCGCCTACGGGACGTACTATGCTGCGAAAACGCACAATCCCACCGATCAGGTCGATCAGGCACTTCTGGGCGATCCTGCCTGCATCGAAGCCATTCACCTTGAATACCTGCAGGGTGGCGCCAGCGCGATCAAGACGTGTACCTTTTCCGTTCCTGGCCTGTATACCCAAAATCCCGATCTGACGGCGCATCTGATTCATCAGGCTGTACAGACCGCAAACGCGGCGATCGAAAAATCCGGACGCAGCGATGTTTTGCTGTTCGCGGATCTTGGTCCGGTTTCGAAACAGGAAAATCCTCGTCTGGTGTTTGAACCGCTTGCCCGTCTCTTTCTGGACGAGGGGGTAACGAACTTTCTGCTGGAAACCCAGCCGGATTTTCGCGAGATGGAAGACATTTCGCAAGCGATTCGCGATCTCTGTCCGGCTTCACGCATTGCGATCAGTTTTGCGGCTGGTCCGGACGGACTCAGTCCGAACGGCTGTTCCGCAAGGATGCTTCTGGAAAAAGCCGATCAGGCACCCGCCATCGACTGGATTGGTCTGAACTGTCTTTGCGGACCGTCTCACATGCTTCGGCTGCTGCAGGATCTGCCGGACTATTCCAAGCCGATGCTCGTCATGCCCAATGCCGGCTATCCGTTTGTGACCAGCCGACGCACCATTTACAGCGGAACGCCGGACTATTTTGCCCGGACCATGCAGGCGATGCAGGAAGAAGGAGCTCGGATTCTTGGCGGATGCTGCGGAACGACCCCAGACCACATTGCGGCACTCAAAGCCGTGCTCGATGCGGACTGCGCCCTCCAGAAAACGGATTCTGCGGCCAAATCGCCGGAAGATTCGAGAGGATCGGTGCAGCGCCGCCGGCATCCCGACCGGCTGGATCTCAATTTGCGAAACGGACGCAAATCGATTCTGGTCGAACTCGATCCGCCCACCAACGATCATATCGTCCCGTTTTTAGAAGATACGGTTCGCCTGAAACAGGCGGGCATCGACATGCTTACGATCGCGGACAATCCGATTGGACGGCCGCGTGCGGACTCCTCCCTGCTCGCCTGCAAAATTCATCGCGAAACCGAACTGGACGTTCTTCCCCATATGACGTGCCGGGATCGCAACCTCAACGCCATCAAAGCTCTGCTTCTGGGGCTTTCGATGGAAGACGTGCATCAGGTGCTTCTCGTCACTGGCGATCCGCTGCCCAGAGAAAGCCGGGATGAAGTCAAAGCGGTGTTCTCGTTCAATTCCCGTACGCTCGCTTCGTATGTCCAGACACTCGAAGACGAAGGGCTCTGCCAGCCGTTTCATAAACTGGCCGCGCTCGATCTGAACGCCCGAAATTTTGACGTCCAGCTCGGCATCGCCAAAGAAAAGGAAGCTGACGGCATTGAAGGCTTTCTGACACAGCCCATCTTTTCCCGTCGGGCCATTGAAAATCTTCAAACCGCCCGCGCACAGCTTCATGGCACGATTTACGCCGGGCTGATGCCGATCGTCAGCCATCGCAATGCCCTCTTTTTGAAAAACGAAATTACCGGCATGGATATTCCCGATGAGCTGGCCGCTTTATATGAAAATAAGGACCGGGAGGAATGCGAAGCCATTTCTCTGCGCGTCTGCCAGGATTTAGCCCGACAGGCGGCCAAATTCTGCGACGGGTTTTATCTGATGACGCCCTTTCGACGCGTCTCGCTGATCCTCTCGCTCATTGAAGCGCTCGAACCGCTGCTTACAGAATAAACAGCAGGAAAGCCCTCAGGCGTATGTTGGAGAACCGACAGAACGCCTGCAGAACTTTCCTGCTGTTTTTGGATTGCGCCAGATTCCTGATTCTTGCGTTTTTTCTTCTTTTTCCTGCTCGCTGCTAAAGTTTTTGCGGCTTCTCTGGAACAAGAGCCCTTTTTGCTCCCTTTTCGAAGCCGTCCGATATCTTTTTTGTCCTTTTTTTCAAAGAAATAATCGAAAAAGAAAAATATCCAAATTTATGCAAGGATTCTCTCATCTTAATCGTGTTTGAAGTAAAGGAGGTTCTCTTGTATGAAACCTGTTCAATCTGTTCTCACACTCTGTCTGCTTTCCCTTGTGCCCATCGGCTGCGCTTCGCCGTCTTCTCCGTCTTCAGCCGCAAAGAGCGACGGCTCGTCCATGAGCGCTTCGCAAAGCCAGACGACAGCCAAAAAGGAAAGCACGAAAAAAGATGCAAAGAAAAACTCGAAGAACGACGCTTCCGATCAAAAGAAAAACGACAGCGCGTCTTCAGCTCCTTCCGTACAGGAAGCGAGCAAACAGCCCGCTGCGGATCCGGTCGCTGACTACGACGTCGACACCGTTCTGGCTCAGGGCGCTTCGCTGATCGGTCAGCGCATCTCGGTCATCGGCAATCTGCCGCAGGCGGCGATGCCGGATGGAAACGGCGGCTACGCCACATACATCCTGTCCGATAACGGCAGCGCTCTGCGATTTACGGGCTGCGTGAACTTCGGTTCCTGCAAAGCACGACTTACCGGAACGCTGCAGGCACTCAACGGCGAGTACGTCCTCAATGCCGATTCGGCCGAACAGCTTTCGGCTTCCGGCGTGAATGCGCTCCCGTATTCGGCACCCGTAGAAGAAAATACGAATACGGTATATGATGTCGAGACGGTTCTCGCCAACGCGCCTTCGCTGCTCGATCAGTACATCGAAGTGAGCGGCAATCTTGGCCAGAACGCCCCGCGTGACGAGCAGGGACGTCCGATTCTCTGGCTGACCTCCAATTCCAGAAGCCAGCTCCGTTTTGACGGAAACATCCCCATCGGCGGCTGCCCCGCCATTCTTGGCGGAACACTGACCCAGGACGACCGCGGGTATGTTCTGCAGCTCGAAAGCTATCAGACCATCTAGAATTCTCTGGCCGCCCATTTTAGACAGGAGTACGTATGCACGATCAACCGCCCAGGCAGGCGAAACTGAAAACCGATGAAGAAATTGAGTCTGCAGTAGAAGAGTGCGGCGATGGCATGTATCGTCTGGCGCTGAGCTACTGCGATTGTGCCCAGGCGCAGGATATTGTGCAGGAAGCCTTCCTTCGCTATATGCGCTCGGATCAGGCGTTTCACGATGGAGACCACCGCAAAGCGTGGCTGTACCGGGTGGTGATCAATCTGTGCAAGGACTACCATCGCAGCTGGTGGCAGAAGATGCGCACCGACTATCCGCGAAACGATCCGGCACCCGCTAATGAAGAAAACAATGAAATTCTCGATCTGGTCCGCTCGCTTCCATCCAAAGAAGCAAGTGTCCTCTACCTTCACTATTACGAATCCCTTTCTGCCGATCAGATCGCGCAGATTCTGAACTGCCGCCCGGGAACGGTCTATTCCCTGCTCTCCCGCGGTCGAGGGCATTTAAAAGTCATCCTGTCCAGGGAGCATGGAAAGGAGGATTTGCATGACAGAAGAAGATAAGTATCTGGAAGAATATCGCAGCACGATGAAAAAGGCCGTTCTCTCTTCTAAACAGAAGCAGGACCTGATTTCTGCAATGAAGGAAGAGCAGACCAGAATAAGGGGAAGCCAGACGCAGGAACGCGAAAATCAAAAACGCCCGTCCTTCTTTAATCGAACCTGGAAGCCGGTACTGGCTTCGGGACTGGCTCTGGCTATGATTCTTCTGCTTACCTTGACTTCCTTTCCCAACTCGAATCGATGGGTACTGCCCACTCCATCCGCCAGTCCCAATCCGGACGTTCGCACAGCCGATCTGACGCCGCTGCCCAATCCCGCTTCCGGTGAAACTCCCGTTCTGAATGCGGGCGGTTTGGGCACGGCTGGATGGTACGAACAGACCGTAAATCCAGCCGCCAGCGAGGCATGGCCAGAAACGCTTCCGGTGTATCGCTGGCATGAGGCCATAGAGCAGCGGCGCCTGAACCCAGACGATCAGGAAAGCATGCTCGAAAAGCTGGAACCCTTTGCCAAAGCGCTGCAGATCGACGCGCAATGGACAATTGGCGATATCGATCCGTATTTGATGAATTCCTCCATCTGGGCTGATACGCCCTGGGGACGTCTGGATCTGGTGGGCAGCGATCAGGGAGAACTGTTCGTCAACGGAGCGATTTCCTTCTCGGCGTCATCCCTCGACGAAGCAAAAGCCCAGATCGAACAGATCGTTCAAAGCTATTCCGCTCTTTTCCCAATCGAAAATCCGGTCATTGAATCGATTCCCGTCCGTACGACGGAACCGCAGACGACGTACACCTTCATTGTGTATGCCAGAGAAAAAGCGGAAGGCGATCGGCTTTCCACAAGCGAAGCCCGACCCATTACGATTTATGCAAACAAGGGAGGCGTACAGGCCATTGTCTACCCGCTCGATACCGCCGACTGGGAAGCGGACTATCCGGTTTTAAGTCTGGAGGAAGCCATTCGGGCATTTGAAACGCCCGCAGGCTATGAAGCGCCGCAAAGCGATCGCATCTGGCGGATCTGGAAAAGCGATGCAACGGGTACCTGGCTGATGCCGTACTATCGTTTCTATGTAAAGAGCCAGACGTACGACGGCTATGAAGCCTTTGATCTTTGCGCGATTCAGCCCGAATATTTGAAACAGGCCGAAAAATGACAAAACGGTCCGGATGAACCTCTTCGAATTCGAAGACGGTTTTCCTCCGGACCGTTTTTCTTTTGTCCATGTCGGGTCAGCGCCTGCAGGATACAGGCAGACCGACAAGGCATAAAAAAAGCTTCCTTGCGGAAGCGAATTTTCAAATGGTGAGGTCGATGCGACTTGAACGCACACGAGCTAAGCTCACTACCCCCTCAAAGTAGCGTGTCTGCCATTCCACCACGACCTCAGGCTTGAATACTTTAACACAGTTCTTTGAACGTGTCAATTTCTTTTTGAAACTGACTGACGATTTGAAGGTTTTTTGATCGCCGCGTTCATCGAACATGTGTAATCATACTCCTCCTGAAACGAAATGCAACCCTTTTTAAAAAATTTATAAAATTTCCCAGATGCGGTGAATTGAAGGGTGAATTGAAGGCAGGATCAGAGAGAAACGAAGCCTCGAGATGAAAGCCAGGGACCAGCGAAGATGCGCATGTGCCGTTCGAAACGGTTCCGAAAGAAAATGCCGGTCTCTCTTCTTCCCCGCTTTCAAACGGATGGCGAACACAGCGTTCTCTGCGCAAAAAAAGTCCCCGAATTGCTTCAGGGACCAAATGTCTTGAATGAACTGGATTACTCCGTAAATTTGTCGTAGAAGGCCATTTTCTCGAGTGCAGACGTATCCGCAATCGGGTTGTCTTCCAGACGCAGGGCCTGCAGCAGAGGCAGATCCTTGAGCGGGCTGACATCGCTGATGTAGTTGGCTTTCAGCGTCAGCTGGCGCAGGAACTTCAGGTTGGAAAGCGGTGAGAGATCGCGGATCATGTTGTGATCGAGACGCAGATACGAAATGAACGTCAGATCGGCCAGCGGGCGCAGATCGGAGATGTTGTTGTTGTAAAGGTCGACATCGCACAGTTCGCTCAGACCTTCCAGCGGAGACAGGTCGGAAATATTGTTGTTTTCGAGCGAAAGGATTTTCAGATTGTGCATGTCTCGCAGGCACTCGATGCTGCGGATCTGGTTTCTTCCCACGTTCAGATCCACCAGTTCGGTATCGTCGCGCAGACAGTCGATGCTTGTGATGCGGTTGGTGAACAGATCGAGGACTTCGAGTTCCTTGGCTTTCGCGAGGAAATCGACATGATCGAGCAGACAGAACTCGGCATGGAGCACTTTGAGGTGTTCGACATTCGTAAATTCGTCGACGTGCTCGAGTTCGTTTTTGGACAGGTTGAGAACCTGGAGTTCCTTAATATGATTCAGCTCGCGCATATCCGTAAAGCCGGTCTGTTCCATGGAAAGCACGCGCAGATGTTTCAGCTTGGCCAGGAAAGAAAAGTCATTTGGATTGTTGTAGTCGAGGTTGAGAATTTCCAGCGACGGGAAATCCTTCAGCGGATCGTAGTCTTTCAAATACGGGTTATTGGAAACATCGAGTTTCTTGAGGTGTTCCATCGCCGAGAGCGAAGAAATATCCGATACCAGGTTGGTGGACAGATTCAGTTCTTCAATGTGGCGAAGGAAAGACAGATCTTCAATATAGTAGCGGCGCATGCCCGACATATCGAGACGGACAAGTTCCGGAAGCATGCCCAGAACCGAATAGTTGAACGGTCCGTTTTCGGTATTGATCCGGATTTCCTTGAGGTGCTTGCAGCTTTCTACATAATCGAGCGAGTCGATTTTGGCTCGTCTCAGATTGAGGATTTCCAGGTTGATCATGCTTCCAACCGCGGAAATATCCATAACGTACAGATTATTACGGGACAGGTTGAGTCGTTTGATCTGGTAATGGGCGTTAAGCGGTTCAATGTCACGCAGCCGGTTTCCGCACAGATTGACGTCCACCAGGCTCGACAGAGGACGAAGCGCTTCAATGCTCGTCAGTGCATTGTTGGACAGATTGATCTTTTCGAGATTTTCGGCATACTGCAGACCTTCGATCGTATCAATATCGCGATCGGAGGCGTCGAGCGAAATCAGTTCCTTAAGATCTTCTTTCTGCAGCGTCTCGGGGGTTTTGTGGAGAGTGCCGGCAATCACTTCCGCTAAAGCTTCATTGCGAATAAACATGTTTTTCCCTCCAATTCGATGGCTTGATTTCCTTTATTATACATGATCCACCACACGGGATGATTTCAATCCGGGCGATTTAGCATTTCCCAGCAGCCGTACAGAAGACCCTTGCATTGCCCCTTTTCCAATCTTCTTTTCTGCGCAGAAAAACTGTTCCTGAAAGACTGGTTTTTTCTTATTTCCCCGTTTTTACCCGTTCTGATTTTTCCGTCCTGAAACTGCAAAAAAGCCATGAAACTTCGATCGTGTTTTCGACCGGTTCCATGGCTTCTGTATGTTTATTGTTTATTTCAGCTGGTCCAGAGCTGACTGGATCGCAGGATTATTCCGATGCCGCCAATGCTCTGTCCAGCGCCAATCGACGCGTTGTAGCTTTCGTTTTGCACTATGAGCGTACGGCCGTTCTGGCTGAATACGGCGTTCCAGCCGCTCTGCACACGGAAATCCTGATTCAATGGAATTTCCGCTTTCCAGCCGTTTACATCGTGATTTTCCTTGTTAGTCAGCGTCAGTTCATACTGTACGTAGTATTCCCCGTTTTCTGACCAGCTGTTTATCGTTTTCAGGGACCAGTTTAAAAAGCCGCTCTGTCCGGAAGACGGAGTATCCGGTTTTGGCAGATCCGGCTCAACGGGATCCGAAGGCTGCGGCAGTCCTGGATTTGGATTGGGCAGATGCGCTGGATAATGATGCGTATACGTCTCATAAAACCATTCTCCGGATGGGGTCAGGTCAGACAGCGAGAGGGATGTCGTCGTTCCGGGCTTGAACAGCGCGGACGTTTCGTTCTTATCGCTTAACGCCCAGCCGACGCGGCTGATTCCGTATTCATTCAGCAAAGCGATCCATGCATTTCCAGAGGCCGGATCGATCGTTCCGTTGCCGTCCGCCGAAGAAATTCCAAATTCCGTTACGAATACCGGCAGGCCCAGCGCATGCGCCGTTTTCAGCTTATCCCGGATCGGCTCCTTATGCGTCGCTGCATAAAAGTGCTGCGTATACATGATGTTCGAATAGCCCTGAAGCGGATCGCGGGCGGCAACGTCTACATCCTGAGACCAGGTCGGCGTACCGACAAGAATGACCGCGTCGGGATCGTGCCGGCGAATGATCGGAATGATCGTATTGGCATAGGCCTTTACGGAAGCCCAGTCCGTCCCGTTCGGTTCGTTGCAGATTTCATACAGAACGTGCTTCTCGCTGGCGTATTTAGCGGACATTTCATCAAAGAAGACTTTTGCCTGATCGATATGCTGGTTGGGGTTGCCGTCGGACAAAATATGCCAGTCGATAATGACATACTGCCCCGTGGCTTTGGCCGCCTTCACGCCGCGATCGATGATCGCCTTCAGTTCGGTCTGGTTTCCACCGGAGCAGTAACCGCCGTATTCCTGGGTGTACAGCGCCAGCCGGATCACTCGGCTGTTCATCTGGGTATACAGAAAGCGGAATACATTTTCATTTACGTACTGCGGCATGTAGTTCAGTCCGAACGTACTGAATCCCTGCAGAACGACTTCCTGATTGTTCTCATCGAGAAGCTTCGTTCCCGAAACGTGGAGCGCTTTTAAGGAGCGATCGACCGGCACGCCTTCCTTCTCCGCATACCAGGCAATTCCTTCCGCCTTCCAGCCAAAGCGGACCAGAGCCTGATCTTCCTGCCGGCTTGTGGTGAAATTGTGCACACCGCTTTTCGCGTTCGGATTGTATTCGCGATAGACCGGCACGCGTTTCTGGGTATCGGAATACCAGCCGATCTTTTCGTATCGCCAGCCGAGCTGAACCAAAGCATCCCGTTCGTGAAGATTGAGCGTGTAATGGTGATCGCCCGCATTCGGGTTATACAGACGATACACCGGCTCTCCGCTCTGCGGAGCAAACCAGCCGATTCCCTCGTACTGCCAGCCATATGAGATCAGCGCGTTCTTTTCATGAAGATCCGCCGTATAAAAATGTTCTGAAGAGTTTGGATTATACAGCCGGTACATTTGTGTACTTGAGTCTGTTGCATCCTCCTCTGTCCCTTGGGACTGAGTCTGCTCATCCAAAGACCTGTCGAAAGAGTCCGTATTGGCCCAGACCGGCAGTGAGGACAAGGAAAGTACGATCGACGAAGCAAGAAGAATTTCAAAGGTTCGATCGATCGATTTCAGCAAACGATTTGTTTTTTTCATGCTTCCATTATATCGAGGCGGCTGAAAACACCCTTTCGCCACGCTGAGACAATTCCGTGCCCGATCAAAAAGACACGCCTTCCTTCAGCGCTGAAAACAGAGGAAAGCTCACGCGGTTTTATCGCCAGCCGCATGGAAAAACCTTTGCCTTTTCACAGCGGATTTTAAACGTTTTCTCTACACTCAAGCGGCCCTGCGAAAGGCAGTGAAAGTTTTTTGAAAGCATGCCCCATAGATATATGATCTTTATATAAAGTATATTTGTATTTTTTTACATTGTTAAATGACATATTTCGTGTTTGTTGAAAACAGAAACCTGCTTGACCTTTTTTATCCAAAGTCTATATAATTGCTGATGTAAAGGATAGATTTCATACTGATTTTTAGAAACTGGATATTCGCAGCTTTTTCGTTTTCCAGGTTCGCATTAAAAGCTCTCTTTTTAATAATAAAATCTTCCAATCTATTCCGGGAGGTAAAACATGAACACTGGAAAAGTGAAATGGTTCAACGCCGAAAAGGGTTACGGATTCATCACTGGTGAAGATGGAAAAGACGTATTCGTACACTACTCTTCCATCAACCAGAAAGGCTACCGTTCCCTCGAGGAAGGCCAGACTGTTACCTACGACATCGTTGAAGGCGATCGTGGAAAACAGGCAGCTAACGTGACACCTGTTGCTGAATAATCACAACCGAAAAATGAAAAAAAATTGAGCGCATCCGCGCTCTTTTTTTCGTTCAAAAAGGGAGAGTTATCGACGCTGAGTCGACAGCTCTCCCTTGTGTTTTCTATTGTTGTCCAGTGTTTTTACATTTGAATTGAGCGGTCCGCTGGTCCGTTAGGCTTCCTGTCCAAAGCTGCGGTAATGCAGATCCACTTTGCTTTTGAGCTGCTGCTGGATCTGCGCAAATGCCTTCTGGAACATCGGCTCATCGTAAAGAATCAGATCAATATACGAATAGGACTTGCCGATGGCTCCGCCGATCACCTTGGCGCAGTGAAGCGGCGCCAGAATATTTTCGATCTGAGTCGAAAGGGCCTGCCGGAACGACGCGTCTTCCTTAGCGTCGAACAGGTTGGCGTAATAAATGTAGCCGTACTCCCCTTCTCTGGATTTAATATCAAGCGAAACATCGCTCTTATTTCCCAGCGATTCTTCGATCAGCGAAGGATGGGTGGTGAAAATAATCTTCATATCCTTGCGCAGCGAATCGCTCGCAAAATCTTCGTGCGGTTTGAAGACGGTATAAATATCGGTCGGATGTTCATACTGCGGCCATTTCCGTTTTTCCGCTGTGTCGAGAATGACTTCATACAGCTCCGTCAGATTGCAGAAATCGACGCCGTTTTCCGGCTCGTCGACATAGTCTACGATCCCGACATACGCCTCAAGTTCTTTCTCGCCAATGGCCAGTTCCACCAGATAGATCGACATTTCCCGCTTGTATTCGGTATTGTCGACCAGCGAGAAGCCAGGGCAGTACACTTTGCAGACAAAAGAATGGTTTTTCTCATCGATCTGATAAAAGACCGTCATGTCAAAAAGCGAATAGCGTTCCTCCTTAATCTGCAAAGAGGCTTCGATCGCCTTTTGCGAGAGCGGCGGCAGCGTGTCGTTGATGATCCAGGTTTTCTTTACGGACTCTGGTGCAAGTTCCTTCATTTTTTCGCAGATCAGCTGCGTCGTTTTATCCGGACCGGTATCAAAGGTCATTTCCGGCTCTTCCGCACGATCTTCTACAAAGAAATGCGCGCCGCTGATTTCATAGGACAGCGAATTCAGCGTATCGAGAATTTCCGAAAGCTGATCATAGTTTTTTTCCTGCAATGCCTTCAGAAGCGCTGGTTCTTCATCACAGAACCGTGCCCAGAACGCATGAATTTGATCAAGTACACTCATGTTCATTCTTCTTTCCAGTTCACTTGGCCAGACCGGACTTTTGTCCAGTCTTCCTTTCCAGCATATTTCACGCCGGTCTGTTTGAACGCTCGTTTGCCCGTCACAGGTTGGACAATGCGCTCGAGCAGAATCCGTGAAATTCTTTTTTCGCATTTATCGCGTTGATCGAGAATCATTTCGAATCGGCAAAAATCGTATGAAATTTCTCTTCCAGAGCTTTGGCAAGTCGCAGATGCCCGCTGGCATCGAGATGAATGCCGTCATAGCCGCCTCCATACAGACCGATCTCACTGCTGATCAACGTATAAAAGCAGATTTCTTCTCCCGCTTTCTGGATCTCGCTCTGGGCCTGTTCGAGAATGCGCTGACCGCTTTGCGAAAAGGTCGAAAGCATTTCCCTGTCAATCGCCTCTGCATTTAACAAAGGCGGACTCACCAGCAGCCCCGGCGTATGCGGACACAGAGTTCTCGCCGCGTTTAAGGCGTTTAAAAACGCATCGAGATTCGCTTTCCAGACGCGGATGGAGGGTGAATACATCCGTCTGGCGTCGTTGCTTCCTAAAGCGATCACAATCAGATCGAGCGGGAGATTTCGTTCAATCGCTTTTCGTATCGAGGCGGATCCGGATTCAGGACCCAAATAGCCCGGCCCATCGAGCACCCGGCCATTCATGCCTTCTTCCAGAATTTCATATTCGGGACAGTCGCTTCGAAGGCGCTCCACAAAGCGGTCATGCCGCTGATCCTCGGTCTGCGGATCCCAGCCCCACGTATTGGAATCCCCGAAAATCAGGATCCGTTTCCTGTTTTTGCGGTCTGCCATACAGTGCTTCTCCTTTCTTCCAAACGCATCTAAACGCATTTGTACAAAACAAACTGGCGGTCTGACGGATTTATTGGCCGTTTCGATCGTAGTGCAGCGTTCGTGTCGGCGTGATGATCCAGTCCAGCCGCTGATCCCAGGATTCGGGCTCAAACTGACCTTCCTGCTCATCGAAGGCAATTCCGATGCGCAGGCATTCGGGATGCTTTTCCAGATAGCGATCGTAATAGCCGCCGCCATATCCGATCCGGTATCCATCGCAGAATACGAGTAAAGGAATGACAAGAACGTCCGGGACAATTTCCTCATCGGAAACGGGTTCCGGGATGCCAAACCCGCCGGGTTTTAAAATTGTGGAATCGTAAAAAGCCATCTTCGTCTTATCGAGTACGCGCGGCAGGACAAAGGTCCAGCCCGGATCCCGCAGCGAGAAAATGTCCGCTTCCTGGCGTACTGGATAAAAATACCCGATGCACGAAGAGGCTTTTAAAAAAGGCAGAATCCGCCTCGCAATCTGTTCGTTTTTCAGATCGCGCGACGAAATCTGCTTTCTTTTCTCTATCCATTCGGATCGGTCGATCATCGTAAAATCTAGCCAATCGAATCGGACATATCCAGTTTGAGAAGCTGGTTGAGCTCAACCGCATATTCCATCGGCAGCTCGCGGGTAAAGGGTTCCAGGAATCCCATGACGATCATTTCCGTCGCCTTGGCTCTCGAAAGGCCGCGGCTCATCAAATAGAACAGCTGTTCTTCGGAAATGTTAGAAACCGTTGCTTCGTGTTCGATCTGGGAAGTCTGATTGAGCTGACGGTTCAGCGGGATGGTATCGGAACGGGAAATCTTATCGAGAATGAGCGTATCGCACTCGACTTTGGATTTCGCATAGTCGGCTTTCTTTCCATGAACGACCCAGCCGCGGTAGTTCACTTCCCCGCCGCTGCGGGCTACGGACTTGGAAATAATGGTAGACGACGTATGCGGCGCGAGATGAATCATTTTCGCACCGGCATCCTGAATCTGCTCCTTGCCGGCGACGGCGATCGAAATCGTCGTGCCTTTCGCGTACGGTTCCACGAGTACGCAGGACGGATATTTCATGTTCAGATGCGAACCGATGTTTCCGTCAATCCATTCCATATGACCGTTTTCACGCACCTCGGCACGCTTGGTTACGAGGTTGATGATGTTGGTCGACCAGTTCTGTACAGTCGAGTAGCGGCATTTGGCGTTTTTGTGTACGTAAATTTCAACAACGGCCGCATGCAGAGAATCCTTGGAATAAATCGGGGCCGTGCAGCCTTCCACGTAATGCACATCCGCCCCTTCATCGACGATGATGAGGGTCCGTTCAAACTGACCGGAAGCCTGCGAGTTAATGCGGAAGTAGGACTGCAGAGGCTTTTCGAGCTTTACGCCTTTTGGCACGTAAATGAAGCTGCCGCCCGACCATACCGCGGTGTTCAGCGCCGCGTACTTGTTATCGGAATACGGAATAATTTTTCCAAAGTATTTTTTGAACAGATCCGGATGTTCGCGAAGCGCGGAATCGGTATCGAGGAAGATAACTCCCTTTTCCTGTACTTCTTCGAGCATGTTGTGGTACACAACTTCGGATTCATACTGGGTGGAAACGCCGGCCAGATATTTCTGTTCGGCTTCTGGGATACCGAGTTTTTCAAACGTATCGCGGATCGTTTCCGGAACTTCGTCCCAGCTCTGTTCCTGCCGTTCGCTCGGTTTGATGTAGTAGGTGAACTCATCAAAATCGATATGGCTCAGATCCGGACCCCAGTCCGGGTTTTTCATTTTTTCAAAGCAGTGGTAGGCATCCAGACGCCGCTGCAGCATCCATTCCGGCTCTTTTTTGATCGCCGAAATTTCACGGATGACTTCTTCGTTCAGTCCTTTGCCTGTGTTGAATACCGACGTGTCCCTGTCGTGAAAACCGTATTTGTAGTCGGTATCCTGGAGCGCCTGCACTTCTTCTTTTTTCAGATCGCTCATTTGCCGGCCTCCTCTTCATCAATCATTTCCTGCACCGCCTTCCAGCCGATGGTTGCGCATCCGATCCGGTTTGGCTGCTTCGAAACGCCCTCAAAAACGACGGCTTCATCGAGCACCTGCGGATCGTAGGGCTTGCCCTGAATCATCTGGTTGTAGTTGTTGATGATGTTCTGGGCTTCCTCAATCGTCTTGCCTTTGAGCAGTTCGGTCAGAATGGAAGTAGACGCGGTAGAAATCGCACAGGCTTTTCCGTCAAAGCGGACGTCTTCAATTTTTCCGTCCTTGAACTTGGCCTGCACGGTAATATCGTCAATACACGAATCGCTGGCCATGTGGCGGGAATGGTAATCCGCCTCATCGGAAAGCGATTTGTTATGGGGATAGCTGTAGTTGTCCAGGATAATATCCCGGTAGTAAGAAGGATCAATCGACATCGTAAATTCCGCCTTTCCTAGAAGAAAATATCCAGACACTTCTCGACGGTGGCATCCTTGATGGCATCCACGAGACGGTCGACATCCTCAAGATCGTTATAGAAATAAAGACTGGCACGGACGGTGCCCGGTTCCTTAATAATATCGCCCATCAGCTTGGCGCAGTGCTGGCCGGAGCGGACGGCGATGCCTGCGGACGAAAGATAGCTGGCCATATCCTGCGGGAAGATCAGCTGACCCTTGTCGTAGACGTTAAAGGTGATAATGCCGCTTGGAGAATCGGCATTGTAAAGCTTGATTTTGTCCTTAAGCTCTTTGGTGGCACGTTCGACAAAATGCTTCTTGAGTTCGAGTTCATACGCATGAATATCCTCAAGCCCGATTTTTTTCAAATAGCGCGC
The DNA here is from genome assembly GCF_020969955.1 of Allobaculum fili. Taxonomy (NCBI): domain Bacteria; kingdom Bacillati; phylum Bacillota; class Erysipelotrichia; order Erysipelotrichales; family Erysipelotrichaceae; genus Allobaculum; species Allobaculum fili. Next base: position 29,970 of record NZ_JAHDSX010000003.1, read on the forward strand.
TGCCGTGGCCATACCCATGACGCCTTCAATCGGCTGGGTGCCGGATTCGTATTTCAAAGGCGTCTTGCGCAGTACGAGCGTATCGCAACCTTTGTAAAAGCGGGCGTTGCTTTCTCCGCCGTAGAACACCGGAGTGAGCTTGTCGAGCAGTTCAAAGCGGCCGTACAGTACGCCGACACCGGTCGGACCGCACATCTTGTGGCCGGAGAAGCAGAAGAAGTCGCAGTTCATTTTCTGCACATCGATGGGCAGATGGGCAACGGACTGTGCGCCGTCCACCACAAAGAGAATGCCCTTGTCGTGGCAGATTTTTCCCATATCTTCTACCGGCGCAGCATAGCCGAGCACGTTGGAAACCTGGGCGATGACAACGACTTTTACATTTGGATTTTCATCGAGCGCCTTCTGGAAGTTTTCGATGGTCACACGGCCGTCTTCAGTCAGTTCCATGAACTTGGTCTCGACGCCTTTTTCACAGCCGGCCTGCTCCCACGGCAGAATCGAGGAAGCGTGTTCGGTTTCGGATGTCAGGATAACATCGCCTTCCTTGAGCATTTCGCGAACGACCATTAACGCGACCATATTCAGCGATTCGGTCGTTCCGGACGTGAAGACAATTTCTTCCTTACGGGCGGCATGAATGTATTCCATCATAGTCTTTCGTGCGCCTTCAAAGGCATGATCGACCTGGGCGGACATTTCGTAGTCGCCGCGGTGGGCGTTGGCACCAAGGTATGTGTAATAGCGAACGACTTCATCAATGACGCACTGCGGCTTGAGGGTCGTTGCGCTGCTGTCGAGATAATCCACGGGATGACCGTTCATCGTCCGCTTCAGGATCGGGAACTCGGCACGGATTTGTTCAATATTTTCTTTAATATTCATATAGACCAACTCTCTGTTCCATCTGAACTTCAATTTCACTGCGCACGTCATCGTCTGCAATCAGAGAGATGACCGGCTTGAAATAGCCGATGGAAAGCAGACCGACTGCCTGTCTTGTTGACAGACCGCGGGACTGCAGATAGTACAGCTGTTCGGCATCCGGCTGACCGATGGTCAGCGCATGGGATGCTTTTACATCGTTTTCATCAATATAAAGAATCGGTATTGCTACAGCTTTGTGGTCCTTGCCCATCGTCAGAACGCGGGTTTCCTGATGGGATTCGCTGGCATAAGCGCCTTTGACAATCCGTCCGGCTGCGGCCATTTCGTAATTGCCACCGTCAAAGCAGACCGCAAAGTTGTGCATGTTGCCAAAAGTATGCGGCACGAGGTTGTTCAGATTCAGAACGCCTTTCTTGAACTTGTCGCGCAGGCAGAGCTGAGCAGTATAGAAATCCAGATCGGCTCCCTGTTCGATCAGATCCCCGTCAAAATGAATTTCGCAGGGTTCGTCCTGCAGATCGAGCAGACCGATTTTTACGTTCGAATCGGCTTTGGAGCGCGCCGTGATATCGAGTCGAAGGGCATGCTCCGTTACGTTCTGAATAAAAACGCGGACCTGGCTTGAAGGTTCGGCTTCAAAATCCAGAGAAAGGGTATCTTCTTTCGCATCGACGAAAAGAAGGATACTGCCCTGTGAATGCGCATCAAAAACAAGACGGACATCCTCATGCAAATCGATCCGGTCTTCAAACCGGTTTCTGTATGTCCTCTCCATGGGCCTACTCCGTTTTCTTGGCGCCGCAGTTTTCGAGCAGGACGGGGTTTGGCTTTTCTTCCTTGCGGGCGTGAACGTGGTACTCTTTTTCGATCCAGTCGTAGCCCTCGCTGTCGACTTTATGAATCAGTTCCGGTCCGCCGGATACGACAATGCGGCCGTCGACCAGAATGTGAGCGTGCGTCGGCTTCAGATAGTCCAGGAAGCGGGCATAGTGGGAAACTACGATAACGCCCATGTGATCTTCTTCTTTCGCCTTCAAAACGGCTTCCGAAACAATGCGCAGAGCGTCGACGTCCAGACCGGAGTCAATTTCATCGAGCATCGTCATCGTCGGTTTCAGCAAAAGCATCTGCACAATTTCATTGCGCTTCTTTTCGCCGCCGGAAAAACCGACATTCAGAAAGCGATGGGCCAGATCCGGTTTCATGTGAAGCTCATTGATCGCATGGTCCATTCCCTTAATAAACTGAAACAGAGAAATCGGGGTTTCTCTGCGTGCGTTAATCGCGGTACGCAGAAAATCGGAATTGGTTACGCCGGCGACTTCGCTCGGGTACTGCATGCCCAGAAACAGGCCTGCCTTGGAACGTTCGTCGACAGGCATGTCGAGAACGTTTTTTCCATCGAGCGTAATGCTGCCCTGGGTGACTGTATATTTCGGGTTGCCCATGATTGCGGCAAGCAGGGTGGATTTACCGTTGCCGTTGGGACCCATTAATGCGTGCATTTCATCGGAGTTCACGGTCAGGTCAATGCCTTTTAAAATTTCGTTGCCTTCAACGCTGACATGAAGATCTCTAATTTCCAATGTTGACATTTTTGATACCTCATTTCACTAACAGAATCAGTATACTCTAAAACCGTTTTATCCCCTTTAAGAGCGAACCGGCAAGCTGTATTTGTGAGTTATTTTTCATCTTTATAAAAACCGGGCTTCCTACACTCGCACCAGGAGGTGTAACTTGCCGCATTCTTCCTTTGAAAAGCGAGCGGGTAAATAAAAGCATGGAGCGGATCAGCGTATTTCCTTACGGGCAGATACAGTCTCAAAACGGGCAGATACAGTCTCAAAAACGATCGTGCCCCTTTCTGCTTCCGAACGTCTTCTTAAAACTGCTCGTTAAATACTTTCGTCTAATAATATGGATCCATTTCTGGAAGGCGGAAAGCATTCCGGCAGGACGCAAAGTAAATAGAGGACTTTACCCGTTTGGAAAACCGGTTTTAATCCGCCTTTTACGCTCGGCTGGCAGTCTGAAAGCCAAAGGCACTTCGAAAGGCTTTTCAAAAGCGCAGAATGAGCATAAAAAAGGCGCCCATTCAGGACATCGCCTTCACACAGGGACATCGGCAATCCCTGTTCCCTCTTTGGCCGGTACATTGCTTTTTATAGAGGCCTTTCGTATAATTTTGACTGATTCTCAAAAAGGAACCGGTTCTATTGCCCGCCTTTTTTCCTCTCTTCCGGATCACAGAAAAAAGAAAGGATTCAGCTGCAGCCGGAAGAGATTTGCAGCGAAACGCAATGTCAGAATTCTTAAGAAAATACTGGTTTGTGACACTGATTGCGATCGCGTTTATTGGTGTACTTGTTTACTTCGTCATCGATCTGAACAAGGATAACGTAAACTCCCGCAAAGTCGACGGCCAGGATGTAGTTGCCTCCCTGAATTTCGGCGACATCACCAGTACAGATCTCTACGATGAGCTTTCCTCGAACTCCTCGAACGTTCTCTACAACATGTATCGCAACGCGGTTGTAGACCAGAGCGTCGAAGCCGATTCGGAAATGAAAGCCAACGCGAAACAGATCGCCAAAAACATTGAAAACAACATGAAGTCGGACAGCACCGGCAAAACCCGTCAGTCCATTCTTCAGACGCTGGCTTCCTACGGGTTTACAGGAGATGATGCGCCTTATAATTACGCCATGACGGCGGAAAAGATCCGCAAGCTTGACGCCGATTACCTCAAGGAACACTTTGATGAACTGAGCATGTTCGTTCCGGAAAGCGGAAGAACCATTTCGATCATCACCATGCAGGTACCAAACGCAGACGTTCTTTCCGATGCATCGCAGGAAAAGAAGGACAACATCCAGAAAGCCCTCGATGAAGGAAAAGACTTTGCGGAAGTTGCTGAGGAATACTCCGACAGCGACAACACAAAAGACGGCGGCTTCTATGGCTACATTGACGAGAACACAACCGATCTCGATTCCAATGTGCTCTCCGCTGCAAAATCCCTGTCCAAAGGCGGCGTATCCGACTGGATCACCGTTCAGCCTGACGGCATGGAAATGGTTACCCTCTACAAAGTGTATGTAAACGAAACCGATCCGAAAGCCATGATGGACAGCGGCGACGAAGATGTGATCGAAGCCATCGTGACTTCCCTGACCGGAAGCGTAAACGGACTGGAAGCTGCCGCTGTTGAAGACGCAGCATCCAAGCTCGATATCACCTACGAAGACGATTCCGTAAAGGAAAAGATGGAAAAATCGATTAAGGAACAGCTCGACGCCTTTGAAAGTGCGAAGACAACAAAGAAAGCCGAAGTTGAAAGCGCCGCAAAAGAATCCAGCGAGCAGTCTTCTGCCGCCAGCAGCGAAAAAAAGACTCAGGAGGGTGAATAAGATGAAATACAAAACACCGCTTCTGCTTGCCGCCCTCTGCGCATCCATGACGTTTGCCGGATGCCAGGCCAATACATCCGTTCCAGAATCTTCTGCGAAACTGATGACCGTAGGCAAGACGACCTTTACCAAAGGCGACGAATATAACGTATTTAAAGAGATTTCCGGAACCAACGGCGTCCTGTCCATTGCCAATTGCAAGATTGCGGACAAGGAAATCGGCGTAACCGATGAAATCAAGGAAGAAGCGCAGAACACGCTTGATACCTACACCGCAGTAGACGGCTTTGAAGATCAGCTCAAGGAAAACGGCTACGACAGTGCTGAGGATTTCATCAACAAAGTTCTGATCCCCAACATCCAGTCCACCAAGCTGACAGAAAAGTACTTCACCGATGCCAAAGAAGAAATTATTCAGGAATTCGATCCGGTGAAAGCCTTCATTATTGAAACCGACTCCGAAGACAACGCCAACAAGGCGCTCGAAGCCCTGAAAAAAGGCGAAGACGCCGGAAAGGTCGGCGCGCAGTACGCCAAGGCCGACGCCACCTATACCGGAAGCGAACAGATCGTTTCCACGCAGGACAGCGGCCTTCCGGAAACGCTCCGCAACGCCATTCTCGACGCCAGCAAAGACGGCCTGCTCGATCAGGTCTTCACCAGCGACACGTCGACCGACGATGTGACCTATTACGTGGCTTCCGTTGTATCCACCGATTACGACGCCAACCTCAAGGACATCATCAGCGCACTTTCCAGCAACCAGACCGTTGCCAAGGACTGCCAGATTTACTACCTGAAGAAATATGCCTTCGAAGTGCACGATCAGGAAATCTTCGATGCCTTCAAAGCCAACTCTCCAGAATATCTGGTAACCCGTCCGGATCTTACTGAATCCGATGACAGCCAGTCCGCAGCTGCCTAAATCGTACGTTTCCAATCCCACAGCCTTCTGAAAAGAGGGCTGTTTTTTTTTGTACCCATCTGGATGGATAAATCCGGATTTGCAAGAAAGCGAAAACTCTCGCAAAAAGGATTCCTGTCACTCTCCCTCTCTGGAATCGATCGGTTTCCCGGATGATCCGAACATGCGACAACAGGTTTACCGTCAACGCGAGCGGTAAGGAGAGATCAAGTATGCCACGTTCCTGTTTCACACAAGATCAGGTGAAAGTTCTGAGCGAAAATCCAAACACAGATTTTGTGTCTGCGCACTCCATTCGATTTACGCCTGCGTTTAAGGACCAGCTCTGGAAGTACGTTCAGAGCGGTAAGAATCCGCGTGATGTTTTTGAAAAAGCTGGCTACGATCTGAATTGGATTGGTCAGCGAAGAATCGACAATCTCGTTCAAAAACTTCAAAAGCAGCGAGAACCGCGCGAGAACAATACCGTTCCGGCTTGGAAGTATCAGAAGGCTCTGGCGGAAGCTGAGGCCTTACGACGTGAGATTGATTCGCTAAAAAGAATTCTCCGTATCACTGATGCCAGAAAGTATCGAATCTGAGCAGGCATCGGATGCTCTTCCCCAAAAGCTGCATACAAAAGAGCTGAAGAAACCCTAAAAGAGGTAAAGTAAAGCCGGCAAGCTTCCAGATCCTGGAAAGGCCTGCCGGCTTTGTCTGTTTTTTTCGCCGTTCAGCATGCTGCAGTGGACACAGAGTTTTTGAGATGTTCTGCCCACTTCTGGTCCATCTGCCTGCGAAACTGGATTTCTTCTTCGTCCTGCAGGCCGATAAAAACCAGACTTTGAATAGCGGGTGCATTGAACATGCACGTCTGCCTCGCACTGATCAGTCCTTCTGGCCAGCCAACAGCCGCATAGTCATACAGTCGGCCCGTAGTGACATCCTGCTGGGCGCGACCGATAATCATAAACCGCTTATCCCCTTCCTTCAGGCAAACGATGCTGCCCAGAGGCAAAAAGGGCTTCAGTCCCGGTGACGACAGTTTTTCCGACTTTGAAGTGTCCGTTCGATCCTGCGGCTTGCTTTCTTCTTTTTCCATAGCTGTTTCCTCTTTCGAAATTTACTCTGTAGTGAATCTCTCAAACCGGTTTCGACTTACCTAGTTGTATTCAACGCGAACGCTGAGACCGGCACCAGCTAAAAGCGCGCCGTTAACGCTGACTCCCCAGACCCCCGGAGTATTGGCGTATTCAAAGCCGGCTTCTACACTGCCTACCGAGCCGGAAAGGCCCATCGTGATCGTAAGGCCTGCCAGATCGAAAGCCATTTCGCATTCACCGCGTGCCAGGGCAGCCCCAGCCTGAGCGGAAATTACCTGCTCGTCGACGGAGAAAACGCATTTCGCCTCTCCGCGGACCGAGCCGACTTCTCCTGCGGCGCGTACCGACGCATCAAACAGCCCCAGATCCACACCTGCAGCGGTTTCTGCTCCAAAGAGATGGGCCTGTCCCTGCGTCTGCAGACTGAGCCGCGGATTGATCTGATTGTTTTTCATCAGTCGAAATCCAACGTTTCCCGAAATTCCGATCGACAGCCAGTCGTAATTCGCATACGCGTACAGATGGTCCTGACTCCAGGTCCAGCCGCCGGCCTGATACGCGTAATTGGCACCCATCACGGCGTTTACCGTTCTCCCCCTCAGAAGACCGGCACCCGTTCCATGGGTGACAAAGGACGTGTTCCAGCCGGGGGTATTGGCCACATAGACCACGCGGCGATCGTACAGCGACGCTTCGTTGTTCTCGATCAGATCGGCGGTTCGCTCAAAGAAAGCCGCAAGCTGGTCGAGAGAATTCATGATCTGTGCGTGGCGGCTGTTGAGAATTGGACTGGTAAAGGAAGCTGACTGTTTCAGTGCCCGTATGGACGCAGCAAGGGCTCTAAAGTCCTGGGTGTCGAAGGTCATTCCAGTTCAGCTCCTGAATCTGTGCCTGGATCTGGTTTTGGAGAAGGTGAATTCGCCGCAGAACGGCCTCGCGCTCGGCGCTTTCCAAAGAAGATGGCAATGCGTTTTTCAGCTGACTCAGACTCCAGTAGAGCGAGCGATAATACGCTTCTTTCATGCTTTGCCGCCAAGCGCTTCCTCGTTCTGGCGATAGCTCATCGCGGTGTCGCTCAGAAACGAGCAATAGGCGCTGACCAGTTCGATATATTTTGGAAAAATGGGGCTGAGCTGTTCAAACTGCGCGAACGCGTCGTTTGCGGCAGGCGACTGCCAGTAGGCATTCATGCCCTGAATCAGGGAACGCGTACTGTTGAACGTGTTTTCCATCTCGGTTTTCAGAGTGCTTACGCGAGCGGCACAGCTTTCAAGCTGATCCGCGCTGATGGTAATCGATGACATGACTTTCTCCTCCTCTTTTTCGTTATGTATGGATTAAGCTGAAGACCTTCCCTTTCGGTCATATGAGTCTGTCCTTTTGGAAGCTGTCTCGTGTTTCGTAATCTCAGCCGAGTCTTCTGGCATTGAGCGTACGATTTTCCTGCAGTGCGCGATACGCTTCCCCGTCGTGGAGCAGGCGGTCGCCATAAGCGTCCATCGCGTTTTTCAGCTGCAGCATTTTCGGACGCAGTTCTTCAAGTCTTGCCATGAAGGCTGCGCTGTCTTCGCCCTGCCACTGGCTCTGCAGTTCATTCATCGTCTGAATCATCTGGCTCAGCAGCGTTTCGTATTCGCCGGCCCGGCTTTTGAGCGTTCTTCCGGTCCGGGAAATCTCATTAAAATCCGCAACAATTCGCATACGCTATCCTTTCTGAACACATCCGTGTTCCCATTCGTTTTTTCTCATTTATCCGGCCGCTGTGTGCGGCCGCTTTTGGTTTTCTGCTCTTGCTGAGGGGGGATTCTGCTTTTATTTCCGGTCAGATTCGCAGGACGTGATTGGAAACAGAAGCAGATGATCCTGATCGCAGATCGGCAGATCGCTCAGTCTCGTTTCCCCATCCACAAGTCCGTGTTCTTCTTCGAGATACCAGGCACTTTCCGCGCGCGAATAGCCTGAAAGAAAGGGCAGAAAATCGAGCAGATCGTTCAGCACCAGACAGGCTGGATTTGCTATTCGAAGAAGATACGTCTTTCGATCCGTCAGGGTCAGATGCAAAATCATGGCTCGTCCAGTGCGGCGGTCTGCACATCGAAAACCTGTCCGTCTTCGATCCAGAGCGCATTGCCTTCACACGGATACGGCAGGCGAAGGCCCAGACTGTACATCCATTCGTTTTCCGGGTGCCCAAACAGGAGCACAGTTCCCTGCCTCGTTTTTTCCTGAAGAACGGCCTGGATCTGGACAGAATCCGCCCGGCTTAAATCCAGACATTCAAAATTCGTTCCGTTTGAAGCGGATCCGTTTTGTTCAAATGGAACCGCCGTCGGATTTTGCATGTACAGTCTTCGCTGCAAACAACGGGCGGCTTTCCCCATTGCCGGCGTCAGGATAATCAGAGTCGTTTTTTGCCCTCGATAAAACAAAGGGGATCGACTGGAAAGATCGATAGCCATGAACAGATCACCCGGTTCTTCTTCAATCTCGTCAGCTTTCAGTCGCAGGCGGCATTCGGGCAGGCGATAAAACCAGGGCCGAATGGTCTGCTGCGCCCTTTTCTGACCGAGAATCAGCCGCTTCTTTTCGCCTTGGATCCTCGCAATCGCTTCGTTTTCCTTAACCTGACCCGGTACGCTGGTTCCCAGAAAGAGAGCGCGCATTTCCCGATCGGCCAGATCGAAAAGAATGCGACAGTCGAGTGTGCCGATAAAGGAAGACCGCGCATAAGGGACGGTCGTAAAGACCAGAATCAGAGTGATGGCCGCTTTTTGCGGCAGCCGATCGATCTGACGTATAGCGGATTCAAAGCCGGCGGGATCATCAAGGACGAAAATCGCAGGACCAATCTCTTCCGGCAGGGCGTCCAGGCATTCCGGCGCAATGACTTGATCGACCCCTTCAAAATTCAGGGTGGAATAAACCGCTCTTTCTTCCTTCGATACCAGGAGCGATAAAGCGTGTCGAAGTGTCTTTTCTTTTCCAGCCATGGCCATCGGTCCGCACGGCAGTCGAAACGGAATCGTTCGATGGATTTCATCGATGAGAATCTGATCTGAGTGTTCTTTCTCTTCGAGCGGATCGGGACAGAGAATCCATTCATGGGGCAGTCCCCTGGCGGCAATCGTCTCGCCGATCTGATCCTGCAGGCTTCTTCTTGGCTGCAAAGCCCACAGGCCGTTTTCATCGAGATATTCGACGGAACTTTTCTGATCCGCCGGCGCCTTGAGATAAAAGACGCGCCCGCGCTTTTCTGCACTTCCCTGCACTTGAAGAATGAACTCTCCCGGCTGCTTTAAATGCACCGCCCCGTCATGCCCGAGCACTTCCCTGGAATCTCCGGAATCCAGAACGGAAAAACAGAGGCGGCTTCTGGAATTGGCCCAGATCTGCTCGTCCACCAGACCGGCCGGTTTCTGTGTGGAAAGAATCAGATGGACGCCGAGGCTTCTTCCAATTCGTGCCGTTTCCTGCAGCGATTTCATGAACTCTGGACAGCGGGCTTTCAGCTGACCAAATTCATCCACGCAGATGAACAGATGGCTGAAAGGAAATGGCGCCGTTTCTGTTCCTGCCGCCTGCTGCTGTATCTGTTCTGCAATGACTTTCTGGCGCCGGTTCAGCTCATTTTCTAGAGCCTTTTCCATACGTTCAATCGAGGCCGCCTGAAGATTGGTCATCAACCCGGCGGTATGCGGCAGCGCCAGAAGCGGTCCGCCAAACGCGCCGCCTTTAAAGTCGATCAAAATGAACTGAACCCGAGAGGGCGGATTTTGCCATGCCAGCAAATGCAGCAGGGTACTTAATCCTTCGCTTTTTCCGCTTCCCGTCGCTCCGGCAACGAGCGCGTGCGGGCCATCCTGAACCAGGTCCCAGAACACGCCTGGCGCCAGTTCAATGCGCAAATTCAGATTGCTCGAGCTCCAGAGCGGTTCGTTTACTGTGCTGGGAACCGGCAGACTGAACAAATCGGATGCCAGACCAAAGCCGCTCGCTCGCAGTTTCTGCCGTTTTTGCGTTCGATCCAGCGACAGGCGAATCGGGGCCGTCTCCCCTTCGGGTTTTGAAAGAGACGTCTTGCAAGTACAAGGAAGAAATTCAATACATGCAGCATTTGCAGGAAGCTGGCTTGCAAAGAGTTTCTGGCGCGAACAGATCGTCCACTCCAAAGACGGATGAAGAGTGGCAAAACGAGAAAATGCCTGCACATGCGGAAAGCAGAGCGGTGTCTGTTCGAAAAAGCAGGCGGAATGAACCGGCATCTGCTCCAGAGAAAAACCGATCCACGCAAAACGCCGTCCGGAAGAATAGACCATATGGCACCATATGAGAAAAAGATCAAGCAGGGCCGATTCGTCCAAATCCGAAAGCGTGATCGTCCTGCCTGGTTCCAGAAAAGACCAGGATGGTGCGCTGAAGCACATCTCTTCCAGTCGATGGACGGCTTCGAGGGCTTTGGGATTTTCGGTCTGCCAGCTGATTTTCGGCTTTCGAAGCGTGATGCACGAGGAAAACTGAACGCCGGCGGGAATGGCCCAGTCCTTTCGCAGACATCCATGACGAAGCGTGTCTTCGAGAAGACAGAGTGTTTTCGCTTCGCTTTGAAACGCGCTTGTTTTCTTTTGGCGCCGTTCTTCCATTTCGTTTGCTACCCGGTTTAAGTACGCCAGATAGCTTTCCTGCGTCTTCTGCGCTTTTCGAAAAATGTTCTGCTTTTGCTTGCGGCCCTGCCAGCCATACCATCCGCCAAATGCAGCTGCGCTCATTCCCGCCCCGACAAGAGATGCCCCCAGCGTTTTCCAGTCACCGGGATTGAGCAGTGCACCGCTGAGTGCCGACACCAGCGAGCTGATCACCATCATTCCGGCGGGAGAGGGCATGCGCGTATATTCGTCGGATTCATCCCGAACGAACGCTTCCAGTTCAAATTCCGCCGGTTTCTCCGGAGATTGAAAGGCATACGGCACAATTTCCTTTTCCCCCGAGGGTGCATCTCGTTTGTGTACGTTGGCCATTTCTCGACTGGGGCCATCGGAAAAAGCCGGAGGAGCCAGCAGCAGTCGATTCCAGAACATAAACAGAGCACCTGCCGCAAAAATCCAGTCGCCTCGATTTAAGAGACAGGATTTTTCAACGCGCTGACCATTCACATACGTTCCGTTGCAGGAAAAATCTTCCAGTTTCCAGAGACCGGGCGAATCCGCTCCAAAGGCCGTCTCAACCGGCTCTGAAGAGATCTCTCCATCATCCTCCGTACGGCCTGCGAGCTCGATTCGAAAATGGAGCGGCGAAGCGTAGGGGAAATCTGCGGAGGCCGTGAACGCAAAACCTTCCGGATCCAAATCGAGCGCCATAAAGCGCGTATTCACCCGACACAGGTAACCGCCAGACCAGGGATGGAATTCGTGAACAGCTAAAAGGGGGGCCTCCATAGTAGAGTCTGTCTTCTCGTCTGTCTTGGCCGCTTCGAAGAGAACGGCCCGTTCTGGCTCAACGAAGAGAAGCGTTCCGCAATCGTCTGCGTTTTCCATCCGCAGCAAAGCCGCCAAGCAGTCCGCAGGCCAGAATCAGTCCTCCCATGGCCGATGCAGGTTTCACATGCAGGGTAAGCGTGTCGAGTTTCTGACCGTCTTTGAATACTTCGACCCTCTGATTTTTTCGAGCGCTGTACAGTTCGAGATACGGCTGCCCCAGCTCATCTTCCTTCAGTTTTGCGGGCTGCTCTTTTCCATCGATTTGAAGGGCATAGGAAGCCGAAGGATCATCCACATACAGGCGGAGCGCTTCGCAGGGCATAATGTCTGTTCCATCCGTTTGGACAAACCCTCGGCAAAGCATAACTTCCTTGCGATGAAGCGCATCCCTGCGAATCATCCGGCCGTTTTCATCGAGGGAACAAAAGCGTTTTAAACGCAGCCCCGGCAGCTGGATCTGCTCCTGAAACATCTTCCCCGAATCGATGACGGTCCAGCTTTGATCCACCTTCTGCTGTCTGGCGTCCAGAAAAACCGCCTGAATCTGAAACGCAGAATTCGATTCTGCATCAAACGCCTGTTCGAGCGATTCGTACGTTTTCTGGGTATCGAGCGACTGTACAGTAAATGCTTCAAGCGTCCCGTTTTGAACGTCGACTTTCAGATCCTGAGCGGAGGACGTAAAAATCAGCTCACCGGGTTTATACGCTTTTTCATTTCCTTTCAAAGCGGTCTGAAGAAGAGAATCCCCGTATTTGCGGCTGGAAGGGCGAAGGCTCTTTTCCGGATCCGCGCTGAGAACGGCTCCGGGATTTTGTCGTCCGGTCGGCGCAAAAGGCGAATACAGCAGCGGATCGTCGAGAAGCGATACGCTGGAAGAAGCGGAATTTGAATCCGTAAAAACCGAAGCGGTCAGCTCAGCGAATGGCCGATCCTGCATAAACGAAAAACTAGCCGAAGAATTCCAGCTGGAATCAGAGAGAGGTGCGTCCTGATACGTGAAGGCATTCTCGACATTTAAAACGGATGGATCCGAAAGATCTGTGCCGTTCGTCTGCGGATTGGGCTGAGGCGTATCGGGATGTTCATACACCGCAAAATCCGAACTGTCGTTTCCTCCTTCCTCTGGCAAGTCATCCTCCAGAGAGCCGTCCTGAGAAGTATTTTCACTATAGGAAAAATCGGATTCGGGACGAGACAATTCACTGGCAGAAAATCCTCCAGCTGCCCAGGATACATCCAGCGGACTGAGCCGTTCGATTTCCGCTGGAGAATGGAACGACTCTGAATATCCGGTATCCGGCTCAGCATCCGGCTGCCCGTCCTTGTTTTCGAGGGAAGGACTATAGACGCTCCATTCCAGTGCGGCACCCGTCGGTACATGGATCAGCCGAAGCCGGCTATGCGGATACTTCAGCGAGAAGCGAAACGAATCGCCCAGAGCGTACACTTCTCGCCTTCCCTCTTCATCCTCGATTTCCAGAACGCATTGCCCAGTGTCGTCATTCAGTCTCAGACAAAGTTCGGTATCCGATAAAATCCGTTCGCCCGGCGTAGCAAAAGGCGCCTGAGGCATGGAAAGCGGCCAGTCGATACTCTCCGTTTCTTCCTGCAGTTGTCGCTGGCTGGCGGAAGACATGCGCTGAAGGCGTAAATACGGGCTGAGCAAGAAGGGACTGTCTTTGGACAGGGCGATTTCGCTGCTTTCCAGAATGTGTCCGTCTGAATCCTGCAATTCATAGGAAAGAACATGAAATCCTTCATCGAGAAGAAGATCCAGATCGTGCAGACGCGAACCATCGAGACAGAAAATCGACCGGTGCCGGTCGACCTGCGGATAACAGACCACCCGCGCCTCAGCGAATACTGAATTCGCAGGATTTTCTGGACTAAGACTGGCGCTGCAAGTCTGCATCACCGTTGTAACCACAGTCATATTCATTCACCTGCCTTTTTACATGCCGTTGATGACGGCTGCGGTTCATCTATTCATACGAGCCTGAATTGTCGAGAGCGAAAATTTGAGACGGCTTTTGTTTTCTCGAAAATCATTCCAGGCTGGAAAAGTCATCGGATAGTTTCCACAAAAACGAATTGTTTTTCTCATCTTCCTGGCGATCGGTTTCCAGAGCGGAATTCGTAACCAGAGGAAAATCGAAAAGAGATCCTCTTTCTGAATTTCCTCTATGGAAGCAGCATCGTCTGAATCTGCGCTTTGCCAGTGCAAATACAGTTTCCAGAGATCCGGGGCGCGTTTGGCCAGAGCGTTCTGCATCGTTTCGTTTAAAGAAAGGGTCTGTCCGTTCTGCCGTTTTCCAATCAGCATGTACACGAGCGAACGCGCACACTCTCCGCTCATCTGTTCAGGAGTTTCGATCTCTGCCAGAAGGCGTTCGAGCCGATCTGGAGCGACCGCATCCGGCGTAAGGGCGACCATCTGCGCCATAAGCTCAAGCGGTTCCTGCCATCCGCTCTGGTCTGGGAGTTCTTCGAGCAGATCGTCCAGCTGCTTCTGCGGGATCAGGCCATACACTAAAAGCTCCAGCATCGCCTTTGAAAAGCGGATCGAATAGTTCGTATCGTCTGGCAGATGATCCATACAGAAGCCGGCCAGACTGCGATGTTCTTCGCGCAAAGCCGCTTTGGCCGCCACACTCCACTCCGCCGGGCTCAGTTTGCGCTGCGGGTTTTCTTCCAGAAGTCTGGCATACTGGGCGCACAAAACCGAGGCTTCGGGAAGTCCGTTCGACGAGTCGAGCGCATACGCCAGCCGCTCATTTTCGCCTGCCTGGGAAGACATTCCAATCGGCAGCACGAGCATCAATACCGAACAGCACGCGACCAGAAAAAGGGACAGGATCAGCAGCGCGCTTTTCTTTCGCGATTTCTTAACGGCCTTTTTCATGGCCTTCAACGACGAGAATCGCCGTCTCGGATCGGTACTCAGTGCTGTCCACGCAATGAGCGAAGGTCCAAACATATGCAGATACAGACGGCCCAACCCGATCTGATCCGCTCGCTCATCCATGCGTGCACCGTCCGCGCCTTCAGGCGGCAGCGCGTCTTTATTGACGAAGACCGGACGCGTGCTCCCGATCGGCAGACAGGCATTGAAATCGATCAGTACGGCATGTCCGTTGTGGACCAGGACGTTGTCGCCTTTCAAATCGAGATACAGATATCCGGCCTGATGCACCTGTTCGATCAGCGCAAGAATTTGAAGGAAGATTTCTTTTTTCGCCTTTCGCGAGGGGCGTTCGTGCAGCCATTCCTCTAACGAACAGCCCTCAAACCAGGTTTCCACCAGCGTGTGGGCATACAAATCGGATCCATACTCCACTAAAGAAGGAGTCCACATCGAATCGAGCTTTTCCAGAACGTCTTTTTCCCGTCGCAAAGCGTCCAGAACAACGGAGGGCGCATCGATCGGAACGCTTTTGCGCACGGCTTTCTTTTGGGAGAGCGGATGCATTACCAGATCGGTCTGGCCATGCGGCGTCTGCTTGAGCGTTTCGATCCAGATCCAGGATTCACTCATGGAAAATCACCGTCCGGCTGCCCAGCCGAATTTCCATTCCGTCATGAAGGCGCATTTTCCGAATGACCCGCTTTCCGTTCAGCCATGTGCCATTGGTCGATTTCAGATCCTGGATGTACCACTTTCCCTGCGTATGCGTCAGCCGGGCATGGGTCAGTGAAATCGTGGGATCGATCAGAACGAGGGGACAGTCTGCCCGACGGCCAACAACAATGTCCGCTCCCTCCAGGTCCAGCCGCTTCCCTTCCAGATCCAGAAACGCAGGGCACGCCAGTTCTTCCAGCAAAACCGTCGGATTCGCAGGCACTGCTCCTTTTCTGGATTTGGAAGTCGAAGAATTTCTTTTTGGCGTCATGCTGCGTTCTGGTTTCTGATCCTGCACAGCAGATTCGGATACCTGTTCTTCTCGTTTTGACAGATCGGGCTGGGATGAAGGATTGAATGCCCCCGAATCGGGCCAGAGCGGACGAGGGGCAAGCGGGCTCTCATGCGGGCTGCCGTAAGGCGTAAGAAGCGGTTCTTCGCGCACCGAAAGGGCGGAAGGTTCTTCAAGACCGTAAAGCGAAACCGAACCGCCAAAAGGCGTGTTGCTTTCTGGAACGCTGTGAGATATCGGATCGTCTTTTCTCGTTTTCCTTGCTTTCTTCCGTTTTTCTGTTTTCTTCGGATTGGAATCATCGGTTCCTTGCGGATTTGGTTCAAGCTTGAGAAGATGCGCTTTCTCTTTTGAAGACGTGTCGGAAAAAGGATCGAATGGCAATCCTTCGCTTTCTTCCCGGGAAAAATCAAGCGGGGAAAGCTTTCCGTCAAAACTTTCGGGCTTTGCCTTTTCAGCCCGGGGAAACAGAGGAGAGCACGCCGCAAAGGACGTCTTCTCTTCATTCAGAGGATCCGTATTCGTATCCTCTTCTTCCGACTCGGTCCACACCAGATCGTCCTTTTCTTCCAAACCGCTCATCCCATCGCCGCGAAGCGGATAAAGCGGTTTGGACCGGACATAAGGCGGTATGTCTTTTTTCAGACAAAATCCGAACAGACGGTTTCTGGACAGAAAAAGCGTTTCAAGCTCCTGGAGAAGAGCATCCGTTTCCAGCCGGCCATTCGCCGCCAGAAACAGCAGCCCGCAGACGGCGCTCGCTTTCGGATCGAAATAGTCCAGCAGTTCCCGATACAAATGAAGCAGTTCCTCCTGCCGCTTCATCCAGGCTCGAAAATGAACCGGGGCCCGGACAAAGTAAAACGCGTCACCGCGAAGGGACAGAAAAATCGTTCGGGCGGAAAGCAGAACCGGCTGGCTTTGCATCGCCTTTAAAACCTGTTCAAGCAATCCATGCAGAAACTGACACGCCAGTCGGGTTTCCAAATGGCTCTGCACGAGAAAATCGTGCAGAGAAATCCGCTCTTCCAGGCTGTAGTACGCGCTGCAGGAAACAGGATCGAGGCGAATTAAGGAAAGAAAGCTTTCATCCTCCTCATTTTCCATAACCCGCTCGTCATACAGTTCGCGCTCTTTGACGCGCACCTGCAGGCGATTCGGTCCATAAACAATTTCTGTACATTCCATCAGCATCTTTTCTCTCTCCTTTCCCGTGGCGTTCGTCGTGTTATACGAGCGATCGCCTACGAAAGGAAAACCGAATTGATTTCGACGTCATGCGAGAGTCAAAAGATGGATGGAGCCGGAAGACACGGGCGAAAGAAACAGCGATAATGAGAGCATGTCGCATAAAAAAACGCGCTCGGATGGACGCGGCTTACCTTCTTCTTTCTGGCTTTGGGGACTTTGCCTCCTTCTGTGTCTGTGGGCGCTTGGTCTCTGTTTATCCTGCAATCCCTGGCGGGACAATCTGACGGGTCTGGTCTGGATCGACCATAAATGGATGAGTGCGGGCGGGTTTATTCCTTTTGCCTGCCTGTTCAACGCCTGTTTAACGGATCGCGTGTTTCGTCAGTGCGAAGAAACACGTCTGGCCCGGCTTTCCCTTTTGTTCTGGGGAATCGGCTGGATTGGCGCATGGCTTCCCTGGCAGGATGTGAGCGTAAACCTGCTTTGGGGTCTGCTCAGCAGCCTGCACCTGTTTCTCTGTCCGCTTGCTTTTTGCGGGATTCTTCTGCTCTGGCTGTATGCGGCGCTCTCCTGGACGAGCAGCCGGGCGCTTCGACAAGCCGCGCAGGGAATGATCGGGATAGCGGCGGGATCTCTGGCTTTGATGGCCTTCAGCCAGTCCGTCAGTCTGTATTGCGAACTCTTCTTTCTTTGCGCTTCCCCTGTGTATCTGGTCTGGAAAATTCGAACATTTTCGCGGGACGCCGGCTCGTGATGTTGCTGCATCGCTTTGGCCGGTCCCTGTTTTTCGTCTACGAAAACGAAACGGACCAAAAAAATCCGCATTCTCTATTGATGAGAAATGCGGATCAGCTGGAGATTTTTCGATTTGAATTCTGGCCGTTTTAAACACAGCGATTGCGTTGAGGCGCGTTCAATCCGACAGCAGCCCAGGGCTTCAGATGTCTGCTTTCTCTTTTTGGACAGGCCGATCGTCCGTTACGATGTGCAGAATTTCCGAATGATCCTGACTGAGGTAATCCTGTAAAAAGGAAGGATATGCCCGGTACTGATCGAGCTGGTCGATCGGAAGCCAGTACATATACTCACGGACGCCCTGCGAATAGCTGTGGCTGTTCAGATTCTGGCTGCCTCTGGGTTTCATCCGAAAGTAGAAGCAGATTTCGTGGCATTCCCGCTCCTGGCCAAACTGCGTATCGCAGAAAAAGCTTTCATGAATGATCGCCAGGCGATCGACTTCATACGCCACGCCGGTTTCTTCGAGCACTTCGCGGCAGACCGCTTCCTGCGCGGTTTCTCCATGCTGGACGGCGCCGCCCACGGAATAGCAGTACGGGCTTCTGGCATTGCCCGCAAAAAGAGCACAGCCATCCTCAATGAGGATGGCTGCAGCGCGATAGCGAAACCATTTGTTCTTGCAGGAAAAGCCAAGATCCATTGACATAGAATTTCCTCCAGATTT
The DNA here is from genome assembly GCF_020969955.1 of Allobaculum fili. Lineage (NCBI taxonomy): Bacteria > Bacillati > Bacillota > Erysipelotrichia > Erysipelotrichales > Erysipelotrichaceae > Allobaculum > Allobaculum fili. Next base: position 48,319 of record NZ_JAHDSX010000003.1, read on the forward strand.
CACTCGGACGTACGTCCTTATCGTTTTACCGGTCTTGCATGACCGTTTTTTTGTATCCGGAAAGTCTGATCAGGCTTCGTTTTCCTGAGACGAACTGTACTCGTCAGGCTCATCGAGCAGATGACTCTGCTGAATTTTTGCGAGATAGTTCTGCGCGTTTTCAACGTAGTAAAGGCTGCCGCCCTGACTGATCGTCTTTTCAAAATACATTTTCGCCAGTACGTAATCCTGCTGAACAAAAGAGATCAGCGCAATATAGTAGGCGCATTCCGCACTCTGAAGGCGGCTAGTGGACGCTTTCAGAGACATGAGAAAGTATTTCTTGCTTTCGTTGAAATCGCCGTGCATCAGATTCAGCTTATTTTCCAGCATGCTCAGCTGCGAATCCTTCATCATCATGCCCATCTGACCGCGCGGAAAACGCATTTTCTCCACGGCGTCGATGCAGCGCTGAACGCCGGATTCGTCTTTCAGCTGGTAGTAAATGCTGCCCATGAGCAGATAGTACTGAAGCTGATCGGAGAAGCTCGGACGGCGATAGGCGATCAGAACGTCCTGCGCCAGTTCCGGCTCATCGAGATAAATCAGACAGCTTGCCATGAGCGCCCGGTTAGCCAGCTTGTAGTGGCTGCCGCGTTTTGAATAGTAGAGCAGCGCAGACATGCAGGCTTCCGGATTGCACTCCTGATACAGAAGCATGGCAATCGAGTTGAATGCCTGCATCCGTACGCGGGACAGAAACTGCATGGCGACCATGCAGACGGTCAGCAGAAGAATCAGAATCCAGAAGTTGTCGATGAAGACTAGAGAGCATCCAATCGCAACCAGACCGAGTACAAACGCGAAACGAATCGTACGCATCGTACGGCGAACGTTTTCCCCCAGTGCCTTATAGCTTTCATCCAGAGGGTGATGAATCGTGTAAATACGGACGATTTCATCATCGCCGGTAATATCGGCCTGGCGAAGGGCTTTGCTTGTCGAACGGTTGAGCGTGGCCCAGCCGTAAATCCATACGATGATCGTAACGGGAAGACTGAGAATGCCGATCAGGACAACCCAGTCGGGCATGAACATCAGAAACATCAGAACGATGAAGATGGAACCGCTGTAATAGGCAGAAACGACATTGGCGACCGTAATCACATTCGCCATGCCCATCAGACCGATTCCGCCGGCAAGGGAGATCAGGAGCGGCTGTTCCATGACCGTTTTCAGCACGTCAGCCGGAAGCATATCCTTCGCCATGCTCCAGAACAGTTCGCTGGAGCTGAAGAAATATGTGGTAAGAAAGCCGATCAGAAAAGCGCCGAACAATATCAGCAGCTGCCGCTTGCAGTTATATTTCCACATGAAAAAACCTCTCTAACACTCGATTCTCAAAAGAGCGAGTCCATGAGAATCTCAAATAATACCTTACACAAGTATAAAAGACGAAAACCGATCGTGTGTCTAAAATTCCCTAATGGATGATGTGAAATTGTGGTATTCATTTTATTCCGACACACCGCACCAGAAAAGCCAAGTCGATTGCCGCGACAGGCAAACACTGGATAGGAGAGCAGGAAAATACGGAACGCCTCTTTCCGATCTTTCTTGCCGCCTGTACGCACAATCATTTTTCCTGTTCCCTTTCCGGTATTCTGGACGGCTGAATCCACAGAAAAAGGGGCCAGACCCAATTGGCGATTTTCAAAATTGTCATTCGGATCCGGCACCCTGAAATTCGAACGAATTCACTGGTTGCCTGCAGACTGCCTTTGAACTGCCGCACAGCCTGACGGCTTTCCTTCCTCCCCTATGAAAAATGACTCCAGAGGGACGAGAAAACCGATGCAGCGGACGATTCAGGCAATCCGAATTTTGTTAAAAACGTATAGCCTGGAAAGCAATTCAGTCGTTTTTTACTTCCCTGTACGTTTTTTCAAACTCTTCTCTGGTCAGCAGATTGAACGTAACGGACAAAATCTCCTGCTTTTCGCTGCGCTCAGCTTCATAGATCACAACAAGAGCGTCTTTGGCTGCCGTTTCCAGGGTTCCCCAGAGCTGCGCCTGAAAGTAATGGTCTTCATCTTCCGGATGAATTTCCAGTTTTCCATGCTTCACCAGATACTCGATCAGATCGTTTGACGGCTCGCCGACCTGCCAGGCCTGACGGGTCTCCGGCTTCTGAAAAAACGTATCTTCCCTGGCTGCGGGAATGTGATGTGCGAGGAAGAAATCCCGCGTGTTCGGATACGGATAGCCTGCGCCATCGATCTTAATGTAATCGCCGGCGCTGGCATGCTGGCCATGCGCCTGTCCTTTAGTTTCCTGCGAAAAGACTTCAAAGCTTCCATCCGGCAGCTGGATCAGTTTTTTCTCCTCAAGCAGCTGACGGATTTTTGGATGATGCTCATCGAGGGGATAAGCGAAAAGCGGGGTATCACAGATTTTCTGGATATACATGAATGCAGATTCCTTTCCTTTGCATGCTGAAGCACGGAAACTTTCAGTCTTTTTCGAAATCCATGTTATTACGAATTTGCCTGCGAATTTGCGCTTTCGTCTTTAGCTGGGATCGTATTGCGTATCGGTGCAGGCAGGCGCGTGATACTCGGTCGGATCATACGAGCGGCGTTTAAGCATGAACTCATCCGAAGTAATCATGTAGTCATAATCCGCTGCGCCCGATACCGTCTGGCCGTTCTGGCTCATATAAACGGGATCCCCATACGTCGAATCGCACTGGTAGTAATTGCCGTTGATTCGGATGACGTTCCATCCGTGGGGGCCGTTGGGAAAGACATTGCCGGTAACCATAAATGCCTGAATGCCCTGGTCCTGAAGCAGGTACGTCATCATCTGTGTATAGCCCGCACATACCGATTCCCCGTTCATCATGGAACTGATCAGATTCTGGTTATCCGGTGCGCCGGCAACATATTCCACGTGTTCCACGACATAACTGTAGGCCGCTTTCAGACGGTCATATTCATTGGCCGGACTGCCAATTTCACTCCGAACGGTCTGCAGCTTTTGTTCGAGTTCCCTGTTCATCGCCGTCACGGCATCCAAAGCCCGGTTGTAGCGGTACGTGAAGGTGGTCTGATTCCCCATGACGGTATAGCTGCCGCCGGTATCCACCCAGTAAATTTCCGGATGCTCGCTGAGAAGACACATATAAATATTAAAGACGTGATCGCTGTCATCCGTAACCACAGAAATATCGGGATCGAATGCGTACAGACCCGAAAGCATATCGTTATAAATCTCCTGATCTGCAGCGCACATCAGACTGTAGTAGTAATATTCATTGCTTTTCATGAGCGGTCTGGCATTAGTCGGGTTGTCCTGAATGACCGTTCCTAAAAGATCATAGCCAGGATTCTGGGAAGAAGGGCTGGTCGGGGCACTTGCGGATGACCCGCCGTTTCCATTTCCGCCATTGGAAGGCGCCGTTAAGCCGGATGTGCCGCCGCTTCCGCCGTTTGCGGGAAGCGCGGGAGTTCCACTGGATGCGAGCGGACTGGTAAATGTGCTGTCGTAATAACGAAAAAGATACGGCGTGGCCAGAACGGTAATGGATAATAAACAGGCAATTCCAGTTACGGCCAGGCTTTTCAAAGCCCCTTTTTTTCCGTGGTAATCGTACATTCCGGTTCTTCTCATTTTCCTGTCCTCCTCTTCTCTCTCTGCTCAGTTCTGCTTCTTCGAAAGCCTCCATGCAGAGGCTCACTGCCCATTTGAGGAAGCGTTTGATTTTATTTTAACGAAATGCTTTTTCGACACTGTATCTTTTGAGAGCATTCTATTCAGAATGATCGTTTCTATAGAGATAGGGGTAAAAATACAGAAAATCGAAGCCGCCCTTTTCCGATCCGTGCGGCTGTGATGGACGGACGGTTTCCAATAAACGAAAAAGACGATTTTCCGAATCCGGTTCGGTAAAAATCGTCTTTTCTGATTATTTTTTTCAAGGATTGTCTATTCCTGCCTGTCTAAGGGCAAATGGAATTCAAAGGGCGAAAGCCTTTGTTTTCAGTCCTTTGTGCGGCTGTGTTCCTGGATAATTTCACAAAGGCGGGCGTTGGTCTTTCCGTTTCCGGCAATAACCGAAGTCGGTCTGGCAAACTGAAGCGGGCGTCCGTCGTAGTTGCTGGCTGCACCGCCGGCTTCGCTTAAAATCAGAGAGCCTGCCGCAATATCCCAGGGCTTAAGAACCTTTTCGAAATAGCCGTCGATGCGGCCGTCCGCGATATAGCAGAGATCGAGTGCGGAAGAGCAGATCCGGCGGACATCGATGCATTCCTTAAAGACTTTTTTGGCCAGATCAAAGTTGGCGTCTGCCTGATCTTTATGCGTAGAGCCGGCTCCAAATTCGACCAGCGCATCCTTAAGTTCCCGATTGCTCACATGCAGGCGCTTGGATCCGTTGAGCCAGGCTCCTTTTCCCTTTTCTGCCGTAAAGCATTCGTCGGTAAACGGGTTGTAGACGACGCCGAACACAATCTCGCCGTTCTGATACAGACCTAAGGAGACCGAACTCATATTGAACCCGTAAACGAGGTTGGTCGTTCCATCAATCGGATCAAGAATCCAGCAGGGATCTGAAAGACTTCCTTCTTCTTCTTCCGAAAAGAAGCCGGCTTCCGGTGCCATTTCTTTCAGTTTTTTCTTCAGAAACTCGCTGATCGAAAGATCAACCTGCGTGACAAAATCCGCTTCCCCTTTCATTGCGATCTGCAGATGATCCTGGTGCGCAAATTTTCCAGCTTCCTTAACTGCGTCGATAATTTTTGAATAGTCCATCTCTTGATCCTCCCTCAGAATTCGGCAGTTCCATCGTCCGCCCGATTCAGCATAAGCACATCGTGGTGGTATTTCTTTAAAAACTCGATCCGTTCCGTTTCCGTTTCAAAAACGAAAATACGGCCGGTTTTATAGTTGCTTTTTGGATGATGATAGTCCGCCGCGTCCTGAAATGTCCCGCGGATGAAAATCGGGCGGTTTCCAGATTCTTTATCCAGAATGGTAAATCGATGAATTCCATCTTTTTTCCCTGGTTCGATCTCCATGTCCCCGAAAACGCCTTTGGTGGATTTTGAAGCCGAAAAGATTCCGACCAGTTCCCGGTCCTGACAAAGATACGTTCCCTGCCACCGGGTAATATCCCACTGGCTGAGTTCAATCGTTCCATCCGCTGGGTTATAGCTTACCTTATGATTTTCCGCATTGGCAATGATCTCTCCCGGCTGCTCCCCTCGTAAAAAAGTAACCGTTCCCAGTCGGAGATATCCCTTCGCCACTTCGCTCATATGGACCTGATAGTAAGGGCGTCCAAATTCAAGCTCATAATAACTGTCCACAGGCATTCCCCGGATCCAGCCGCTCACCTGACTGGTATTGCGATTGACAAAGTTGCGGCAGCTTCGGATCAGCTTGTACGGATCGGTTGCCGGCACAGGCGAATGAATGGAACAGACGAACTTCAGCTGATCGCGGATATCGTTCACGGACTGGTGAGGATCGAGAGCCTGAAGTTCTTCAACCGGCATGTCCGCGTTTTGCAAATACAGATCTCTGGCCCGCACCAGCTCCGGTGTCAGGCCTACCCAGACTTTAATGCCCTTGTTTGTGGACGTTTTAACGGTCTGGCAGTATTCGTATTCTTTCTGGGTCCAGCTTTTTCCTGTATCGTCGCGGGATCCATACCGCAGCGAAAGAATCATGAGAAAAAAGTCGGAACTCTCAATCATTCTCCGGATATCCGCAAAGCCCTCATCCGCATCCACCGCAAAATGTTCCATCGCAAACGGGAATACGCTGTAGTCAATCAGTTCATCGAGAATGCTTTTGCGAATATCTTCAAGATCGCTGGTGGAAGACAGAAAGGCTGTATAGATCGACTCGCGGTTATTCATGCTCATCCCTCCTTTTCTGTAACGGGTAAAGAGAAGCTGTCCCTTTCTGGAAACGCAGCTCCTGTTCCCGTTTTTTCTTCAATAAAGCCGCATCGATGATTTTTCTACTTTCGTGTTGTGTATCTGGAATTGCCTTCCATCACAGCCTGACGCGTCCTTTCTTTCAGTTTTTCAAAGGCAAGCTGGCGGCCTGGGCTGGATGGGACCGGATCCTTGAGGAAGAACCGGCCAATTTTCTGACAGAGCGTAACGTCGAAACAGGGCAGGTCATTTACCTTATAGTCCTTTTCCGGATACTGGCTTAACGTCGGACGATTTCCCTGTTCATCCTGTAGCGGATTGGCTTGCAGGGTTGCTTCACTCACCTCATCGAGACGGTCCGCTTCCAGACTCATTCCATACTCCTCGCGCAGAAAGAAAGGCAGGGACAGTTCTGGAGTCGTTTCCACTAAGCAGACGTGCCGCATGAGATGGCCGTCTTTGGACTGATTTTTAAACTGGTCGATCTCGTTTCGTTCGATCACGGGCATGTACGAATAGCCTGATACGCGGGTGGCGGCATTCCATCGCCGCTTTTCCATCCACGTCAGATCCGAAATCACCGATGGAATTTCAAAATAGCCTGGATCCACGTCCTGGACGCTCTCGATCCGGCTGAAGGCGTTCATATTCCGGGCTGGACTGGATGAGGCTAAAGAACAGGAATCGTTCAAAGTGCCTGGCTCGATCACCGCCGACTGAATCAGCCCCAGATCAAAGAGCTTGTATTCCGCATGGGATGCTCTCGACCAGTTCGACCAGTTGCCGTAATCTTTTTTCAAAAAATTCGGGGCTCCCTTTTTCTTCGCTTTTTTGGAGGCGGAAGAAGTGGTCCGCTTGCGGTGTCGAGTTTCGGCCGGTTTCTCCTCGGCATAGCCATGAATCACGTCGTAGCGGAAATTGGATTCCACGGACGTTTCGAGAATGCTCATCTGCAGCGCCGCTTCGAGGCTGAAGCGCGCCTGATCAAATCCATAAGGAATGACAATGGGCACGTATCGTTCGGTGGAACCCAGAGCTTCTTCTTCGATTCCATTTTCCGGGGTTTGCAAAGTCAGCGGCAGCGGTGTCTGCATAGAAGGAAGCAGCGCCGAGTTCTGAAGGATCGGTACGACGAGCTGCCTGCCGATTCGTCTGGAATCATAGTTTCTCTGGGTCAGGAAAAGTTTCATTCTTTGCGCCATTTCCATATTTTCCGTCTGAGCGTCCTGAGCGAGAACGATATAATCCGCTCGAAGTGCCTCCTCCATCAGTCGTCTCATGTCTTCGCTCTCATCCAGACTCAGAAAATTCAGTCTGGCATAAGGGGAATTTCTTCGATTTCGCTGTGCGGATAAGACGGGATCCGGGCAGAGCAGATCTTCGTTTTCCAGACAGGAGAGCATGAGTTCCGGATAATTCAGATGAAGTTCCTTTTCCATGCTCGACTGCGAAGGATTCATGACCGTAACGGACAGACGGTGATTTTTCATCTGTCCTAAAACGATGGAGTGCAGAACAATGGATTTCGCCGCGGATGAAGATCCACAGACCAGCAGTTTCAATTCTCCGCTCTCGGATTCAGGCTTCTCAATCAGAGGAAGAAAGAGCGGGAGATCGCGCAGAAGATTGAATCCCATTGTCATATAGTCTTTTATTCCGTTCACCTCGAGAACCCGATCCCCGTTCTGGGCGGAGAGGTTCAGAAGATGATCAATGCGCTCCATCCATACCGGATCGTCAATGTAAATATTGACCAGCGTGCTCTCTGTGGGAAACGGAGCTTTGAGCAGCGGCTGCCGGCCAAGGGAGCGATTGAGATAATCGTGCTGAAGAACGCTCCATATTCCGGCTTTCTGGGAGCCGCTGTATTTTGTGAAGTTGGACAGAATTTCGTAGTTTTCCATGGTGTCGCCCATCAAGTAATACACCACCCGGGAAGACTTCTGCAGATGAAGAAGGCGCGGATCGGATTTCACACAGATCGCCTGAATGCTTTTCGCGCGTTCCACGAGTTCCATATTGGCTTCCGAATCACTGGTCATGTACGTGTCTGTAAAAATCAGCAGCGGCCGCTTGCAGCTCGAAGGAAGCGGGTCATTCAAATCCAGACCGTACAGCGCACGCAGTGTCTTTTCATCCCCGCGGGCAAGGCGTCTGTGGATATCCTCCGCCATTAAAATGGTTGCCTCGCTCAGCGACGTAAACACAATTTTCGGTCGGAAGGGGTGCCCCATAATTTTCAGCACCGGGAAAAGAATATCCAGAGCGGTCACGACCGAACTCAGCCCGCAAATGGGAGCCGCCACATTCAATACGGCGGTCAGATCCAGCAGGATGGGCTTGATCCATGCCCAGGCTGGATAGGGACCGGACTGAATCCACCAGTCAATCGCCTGCTCTTCCATCGCAAGAAACTGACCGTAATCCGCATCAAGAGAGACAGTCTGCAGCGTATTGATTATGGACATGGATACGTTTTCCAGTCCATTTGCATCCTGCGCGATTGCCGGACTAGGGCTGCTCAGTACAAACAGGTTTAAAAGGAAAACCGTGATGAGAATCCCGCCTGTGAACACGAAAATTCGATGAAATCGAAACTGCGTACCAAAGGCGAAAACCAGCATAAGAATAAAAATGATCAGTATCGAACCAGCCAGCACAAGCAGACTTTGCATATTCTTTCTCCTCTTCCTGTTTTTGGAATAAATCGAGTTCCAGTATTCTTTCAGTTTACGGAGAATATTCAAAATGCGGATGCGGTTTATTATTTTCGTTGCATTTTAATCCTCTTCCGTAAAAAAGCGTCCCTCATTTTCTGAATGAAGGACGCTTTTCAAAAGGCAAAATGTACAGACTGTTCCCTCCTGAACGTTCATGCAGGTACGGTTCTATTGAACGGCGCACCCGTTTGAAGCGTTGGGATTTTTTTCTGGAATTGAAAGCAGACGGGCTGAATCCATTCGATCCCGGTTACTGTTCGACCGCTTCTTCTTCGCTTGCATACGGAATGGGCGGGAGCGTATTGAACGGTGTCTTGCTTGTACCGAGCATCGAATCCTGCTGAATCGGATAGTTGGCGAGGTACAGGCGCATACCGATTCCATACTCATTGTCTTCCAGTTCACGGTTGCGCATATACCGTATGGCGCGTTCGATCTCGCCCATCGCGACATAGTACTGGACTTCTGTCCAGACAGCCATGCCTTCATGCAGAAGCAGGTTCGTCTCCTGGTTGTCATACCCTGGTCCTACGTTCTCGGAGTTCCAGTGCTCAAACTGCCAGGCATGGGTCATTTCATGCACAATCGTCGATTTCACATTCCAGAGCGGAGAACCATTTTCCACATAGATCACTGTCTTTCCCTTTCGCGGCGAAGCGTAGCCTACACAGCGGGGATCCATTTCCGGCGTCGGCTTGAAGTCGGTCAGGTGCTTGTTCACCTTGCGGGCGTTCACCATATGGAATTCCAGTTTTGTTCGGAAGGTAATGTTAAAGATTTTCTCCAGTTCCGCATGCGTTTCATTGACTACACGCTTGAACTGAATCTTATTGCGTACAGCAGTGGCCGAGCATTCCGGGCATCGCTCGCGGCCGTCTTTGAGCGTATCGTAATGACCTGGAGTAAGCTGCTGACCGCAGAAATCACAGTAATGGATACCCGGCATGCGCGGATCATACGTCGATCCGGAATCAAAATGCGCTTTGGCGGTACGGGCATCGTGAAGACTGCTTTCTTCGAAATGCATGCCTCGCAGGTATTCGAGCGTCGCGTCGAGCGCAAGCCAGTCTGGTACTTCCTGGGCGCCGTACTGAAGATACGGAAGAATAACAAACGGGGACTGGATTTCATCCTCTTCTTCCAGCTCTTCATCTTCCGCGAAGATCGCTGCTGGATTGGAAGGTCCTTTTACCGGTTCGGATATGGGCTGTCTGCCAGGTTCGGGTTTCGAACCGCCGCCCGTTTCCTGCGAGCCGTTTTCTTCGGGGGCGTTTTCCTCAGAATCCTCGTCCTTGCGGCCGCGTCCAAACCAGCCTCTGCGTTTTTTCTTCCGGCGGCCTTTTCCTTCTTTCGGATCCGGAGCCTTGGCCGGTTCGGGTTCTGGTTCCGGTGTAGGCGCCGGGTTCGGTTCGGGTTCTGGAGCAGCAGGCGGTTCGTGTGTTTCTACAGAAGACGTACCCGAAGACGGGTTTGCCGCTCCTTCTGGGTTTGCCTCAGTCTGCGGTGTCGGTTCGGCTTCACCAGAAACGTTTTCAGAAGCGGATGCTTTCTGCTCTTTTGAAGCAGCAGGCTGATCCGCCTGGGAAGCCTTCTCGGTCTGAACGTCAGCCGGATCGGCTGCCGGTGATGGATTCTCAGCTGGAGCAGGTGTTTGTTCGGATGAATTTGAAGAGTCTGCGCTCTCAGAAGAATTCGCTTCGTCTTTTTTCCGTCGGCCAAATCCAAAGAGCGGCATCACGGAATAGAGCGTCGGACTGGAATCCGAAGGCCGGCTGGCCATGGATCGCAGCGATTTTTGCGAAGGCAGATAATTCTGCACCTGCGTTTCGTTCGAACCGTCTTCATCACTGACGTCGTGTGCAGCGTCTTCGCCTTCTCTGTGCGTGGTCGATGGACCTTTGGAATTCCATACGAGATAGTCAGCAATGATTTCCATAATTCTCTGCAGATTTCTTTCTACTGTCACAAGCAGACCGAGATCGATATGAGAATCTTCCACAATATAAATCGCGTTCTTCTCCATATCTTCCTCTTCAAAAGCGACACAGGCAGAAGCCGCCCGGTTTCGATCGCGGTAAAGCGGATCGTTTAAGACGGCTTCCGGAATCTGTCCAGGAAGCGCAATCAGATATCCGGTCTCGTTTGGAAACAGAGTTCGGAAAACTTCGTTAAGCAGAACGGCAACGGTGTAGACCACTTCCGGTTTCACGTTTTCCAGCGTGATCTGCAAAAATTCCTTCTGATACAGGCGGCGAACATGGGCCGGTTTGAGCCGAACGTGCGAGGCGTGTTCAAAATCGTTGGGCGAAGGCAGATCCAGATAGCCATCGGTCCGGACTTCAATATTCGCAAAGCCATGACGGATGACCATATCCCGGAAATGATTTTCTCCTGGCTGCATCTCGACACCGGAAATCTTATAGTCGCGCAGCTGACGGTAATACACGCGCCGCATGAAGTGATCTCCGGAACGGCGAACGATAATTTCGCTGTCATTGGAAATCGAAACGACCTGATAGTAACGGCCGTCCCACGAAAAGAACTGTCCAGGCAGCAGGACCTGATAAATCTGGCCGAGCAGCCGGTTGCCCATCGGATATTCCTTCGTTTTTTCGTTTTCAATGACGAAGTAAACCGAACGCAGGGCGGAGTCGTATACCGAATGGAGCTGGTCGAGGTTAATGCTGTACTGGAAGCGGGTGGCCTGAATGTCCGCCCGATAGGCATTGACCTGCGTCGTGTGAATCTTGAATTTTTCCTGTCCGGTATGCTTATGGATCAGATGCTGAAGGACGTCATATGTTTTTCTGGAATGAATGCCATGGATGGCCAGCTGATTGCTGATATAGCTTTCGTCTACCGGTTCCATGCTCATCAGCATGAGCAGCCGGATAATGAAGTTGCGCTCCGTTCGGGCGTAATCCGGAACAATCGTCGGGATCGCTTTGGAGTCAACTGTCATCATTTCGGCATTGGCCGTCATGTAATCGCGAAGCATGTAGTTTTCCGAAAGAATATTGACGAAGCCTTTCTTTTCCAGACGCGAGCTGAACAGGCGGGCGATGTCAAATGCGTTTCGAAACTCATCTTCCACGATCAGATAGCCTTTTTCCATTTCCGGCACCTGCCAGAGATGGCTTTCATAATGCATGCGCTCTTCCAGCTGGTTCTGTTCCAGACGGGTGTGCGTATATTCACAGAAACTTGGGTAATACTGCGAAACGTTCCAGCGAATATCGGCAATCGGCGATTTAGAAGAACTGAACCAGTAAATCTCATCTGCCCCATTCGCCAGACCTTCAAGGGCGATTTCCGTACCGACGCCAAGATAGCGGGAAATTCCAGGAACAATGCGGTTCTGCATGCCAGGGCCGTCCACATGCCAGATCGCCCGGCAAGTGCCGGCTTCGCTGGCAGGCGGAGCAAGGACTTCAACAAGCGGCTGATGGACGAGATGGCTCAGGGCGTCGACCAGACCGTCCACACTGCGGTCGAGCGCGCAGTAAGTGAGCGGATCGCCCGAAGATTCACAGATTTCCAAAATGTTTCGCAGACCGATCTGACCTGTTCCTAAAAGATTGGAAGGTTCCAGAAGCAGAACGAACTGTACCTCTTTGAGGAAGCCGATATTGTTGTGAATGAACGTGTGGTTATAAATGTTGTGGAACGTAATGATGCCGACGCTGATGTCGTCGCTTCTTCCCTTCTCACTGAGCTCCTCCGTCATCCACAGCTTTTTCAGGTTGGTCGTTTCCAGAAATCCGTCGGTAATCCATTCCTTGATATCCTGTGCGTCCGTACTTCGGCCGCAGATCACGAGAACCTTTTTATTTTTAAGGAGCGTGGCAATCATCGGAAGCATGAGGTAATACGTGAAGTCTCTATAAAAGGGATTCATTACGACCAGACTTTCACGGTTAAGCAGCTGTCTTGCCGCCTTCTGATAGTCCGGCTGCAGAGGAATTCCGATATCCAGCAGGGAGTTGAAATACGCAGAAGCCAGTTCATCGATTTCTGTGTTTTCGAGAGCATCTTCCTGATAGAGTCCGGTGACTTTTGCCACCGTTTTTCTTTTCTGATGATCATCGAAGCAAAGCCGGTCTCGGAACATTTTTTTAAGAGACGCACGGATCGTATCGCATTCCGCGCTGTTTTCTTCTTCGGCCAGAATTTTTCCTTCGTTTTTCTCAGGCTGCCAGCCGTTTAAAAAGGCGAAGCATTCTCCAAGAATCAGGATTCCGGCAACCGGCGTCATCATTGCGGGAATGTTCGATCCCCCAATGCCGGAATACACATACTGGGTAATGAGATAAATGAAATAGCAGAAGAAGACTGCCGCCATGATCAGAACCCGCAGATTGTAGTACCGCGGCTTGAGCACGTAGCGTTCCTGCGGATTGGTGTACTGCCGCAGGGCTCTTTCATCTTTCTCGTAAAATTCGCCAGAAGTCAGATCAAACAGATAGGCATGGTTTTCCCAGAGGCTGACCAGTTTTCGAAACGTCAGTTTCTTGACGAGCAGCCAGAACAGAGCCAGCAAAATGTTGGACCAGACAAAGGCCCCCAGACCCGTCAGAATCGTGCCGGCCAGCCAGGCAAAGAACGCATAGAGATAGCGGCCAAGCAGAGGAATCTGGCCAACTAGATTCGCGATCCAGATCAGAATGTCGTACAGAAACTGAAGAACGGCATCGTTGTTGAACATGCCAAGGCACACAACAAGCAGACAGAGGAACGGAACAGCGAACTGATAGCAGCGCTTTTTCGGTTTTTCATGAATCAGAAACGGCGTCATGATGAAAAAGAACTGAAAGGCGAACAGAACCCAGAACAGGATAAAGGAGATAAATGCGTGGATATAATTCATCGGTTTAATCCTCCTGATCCTTCAGGCCGCTTTTTTCTACGACCTTCATTTCATAAGGTTCCAGACGTTTTTTATCGATGCTCGTCACAAAGGGAAACGGCGAATGAATGACCGTTCCGTCCGGGAACGAGACAAAGACGGGATCTTCCGGTTCTTCCAGCAAATATGCCGGGTTTCGTTCAGGCGGAATTTCCAGATCGAAAATTACCGTATGCACGATGCGGCTGTTCGAACCTGGCCAGATGTTGAACGCGTTCATCCAGCTTTTTACCGTAGCCGCCCGGTTGTCGATGGCCTTGATGTGCGCCAGACACTTCAGCTCCTGATTGGAGCGGCTGTTGTTTTCCTTTTCGAAGCGATAGACAATTCGATTTCCCCGGATGGATGCGCAGCAGTTTTTCAAATACTGCGTAATCGCGGGAATTTTGGCTTCGATGGAGTGGAGCGCCTGATCAAGGGTGTAGTTGTATTCGAAAATGCGAACCCCCAGAATCACCCAGAAAACGACGATCACCGCAATGCAGAAGATCAGCATGCCAATCGATGCCGCATAAACTAAAAACGAGTAATCCCCCATGGACTGATTGCGCATCAGACAATAGGCGACAAAAGGAATGACGCCTAAGAAACAGGCGCAGATGCACACCGCTGTCGCGGCGAGCGCCTTGAAGGAATACATGCGGTGGCTCATGTTTTTCTGGACCACTTTATCCCGTTCTTTCAGTTTGATGTGCACCTGTCGGAGCTTCATCATGATCGGCGTATAGCCGGAAAGGACTTCATGTTCGTAATCGGCTGTCTCCTCCCGTATCGCGGCGATCTGATAGGAGTTGAAGTTCAGCTCCTCTGCCGATTCGAGTTCGACGGCCTGATGCGCGTACTGACAGCTGCGTTCGACCGAGCGCTCATACGCACCGATTACTTTTCGAAACGCTCTTCGACTTACGCGGACCTTCTTTTTCCAGGCAGGCAGTTCGGGTCTTGGCAGATCCCCTGTCGGCCCGGTAAAAAAGCGTGGAATATAAATATCGTCATTCGAAGTGAGGGTGATGTCGACCGGAATCGAACGTTCGAGATCCGGCGTATCCAGATTTTTCGAGGTGTAGTTCACGGAATGAAGAACATCAATTTCCTGCTGCAGAAAGAAGCGAATATCGTTCATTTTCAGAAGGTATTCTTCGAAATAGGTCTTCAGAACCTCTTCACTGGCGTTGGCCGACATTTCATACAGGCGATAGGCTTCAAAAGTTCCCGCCGGGAACTCCTCTTCCGCTAAAAGCAGCACGGTCAGCCAGAAGCGAAACATGGATTCCTGAAACATGGATGTATCCGGTTTGGCCTGCCTGAATGTGAGAAAACGGCAGGCTGCAGGATAACGGTTTCGCTGCCAGAACAGGGACGCATAAAAATCGCCGATATTTTCGATTTCCGGTTCTTCGTACGAGATGGAATCGGATTCGGACTCAATCATCGTGCGAAACAGAAAGATTTCGTTTGGCTTTGGAATCGGCATTTCCGACTGCTCGGAAAGTTTGTCGTACAAAGCCTTTTGCTGATCGAGAAGAATCTGGTAATCGTCATCGCCCATGCTTTTGCGCCGGGTCGCTTCCAGACTGATGTCGGGAATGCCCCCAAGCATCTGGCTTAAGCGGATCAGGGCGTACTTGCTCTTATGGACTAAAGGAAACAGATCATCGTTTTCGATGTAGTCAAAAGGATTTCCTTTCTGGGTCGTCTTTTCCCGGTTATCCAGTTCCCAGTGATCCGCCGCCGTCCCGTCAATCGGGTCGACGACAATCGCGCGCCAGTTCTTAACGCCTTCGAGCTGGGTCTTTAAATCTGGAAGAGCTTCATAAAAGTCTTCACCATTTTCGTCCCAGAAACAGAAGCAGACTTTTTCTTTTTCAATTGAGTTTTCGAACAGCAGCTTATGCTGGTCAAAGCTTCTCTGCGCCGATCTGGGATAAATAATGACAGTCAGCAATGTACACTCCTCCTTTCTTTTTTCAAAAGCAGAAATTCAGTAAAGCAATTACAGTAAGGCAAATCCATCATGGATTCGAAGGAACGGATCTAAAGCGGGGAAAAAGCCGACTGGCTTCATCGCAAAATGAAATTTTCATCTTCTTCGTGAATTTCCATCCGCGAAAAATAGATAAAGGATAGAAGAACGAGAAGGAAAAGCCGCTGCAGGAAAAAACAGAAGGAAAGAAGAGATTTGGCAGCAGTTCCCCTCTTCTTTCGATCTTTCAATCCTTTGAAACTTTTCGAATCATGATCCTATAGGTAAATAGCTCCTGCATTGGAAGGGCAGTGCAGGAGCTATTTCAAACGTTCAGCCAGATCCTGGCTATTCTTTACAGAACCAGAGAGAAGCCAAAGCGATTTCTTCTGAATCTTTCAGTGAAGTAAAGGATTCGGGAAATTCGAATACTTTAAGCGTTCTTTGCTTCTTCGCCGTTCTTTGCTTCTTCGGCATTTTTTGCCGCCGCATGAATCATTTCCTGATACTTGCGATCGTAGAGCTCTTTCATCGTTGGTTCGTGATGATACTTCAGCTTGTAGAGATACTTGTTATCGACGATCTCATCAATGCGGTCGCGAATCAGAGTTACGGATTCATCGTCAAAGCGTTTTGCCGGCTTCGGTACGTTTACGTAATCAGTCATATTGTTCAGGAAAAGCTGGAACTGATCGGAAATAATCGAGAAGGCTACCGCGTACATCTCTTCTTCGCCTGTAAACGTGCTGACATAGTTTTCGATCAGAGCGATCAGGTTATCGATCATGGAAGTGAAGTCGGACAGATAGTAATCGCAGTTCGGCATGCTGTATTTGAGCCAGAAGAGAAGATCGAATACCGATGGTTTCATGGGGCTCTTTACAGGGATGAATTCCCGGAGAACGAATTTTGGCTCGTCCTCGCGGACAGCTTCTTCATCGTAGTAATCGCCGAGTGCCTTTTTCTCATCCAGCCAGTTGATTCGACGGATCAGGGTAGACTGCGCGAGAGACAGGCTCTTCTTCACCTGCTTTTCCTTTTCCGCTTCCATTTTGCGAAGCATGATGTCTACCTGCGGCGGGTTGATGCTTAAGGCGTCGAGAACTTCGTAAAGTTCATCGCAGCTTGTGCCGTTTGGAACAATGAAGTCTTCGTTGCTGGAGTTGGAAGGCTTATAGATTACGTCCATGCCGTCGAGGTGATTGGAATCGACTTTCTGATCCACATCCCCGGTAAGCATTCCCCAGAGGAAAGCCTGGAAGATTCCGTCTTCGACAATCTTCTGGTTGCGGTCATCCAGATCCGGCATATACTTCGTCAGATGCCAGTGACGGTCCATGTGGGGAGTGATCTCGAAATTCTTCTCTACGTTCGGACCCAGTTTCCTGTAAATCCGCATATAGGCTTCGTAGTAGTCTCCGCCTGGCTTTCCATTTTCCGGAGCGCGGAAGCGTTTGAAGTCACCCGGATTGAGTGTATATACCGCTTTGTAGACGAGCAGATCGTACTTGGAAATGTTTTTATCCGCAACGCCGCCAAGTTCCTGATTCAAATACTTCTGAACAAAGTCATGGCGAAGCGGGTCGTCATCCAGCAGAACCGCCGGGTTATAGGCAGCTGCACGAATCACGTGACCTTCCACACCCATCGGCTCTTCGAGGAACATACTGGCCAGATTGTTGACTTCGGTCAGGGTATCCGCAGCGACCAGTTCTACATCTTCACGGCTGAGCTCATCGGCATGACGTTCAATTTCTACTTCTTTCATCAGAGCGGAAATGACGTCCATGTCAATGACTTGCGCGAAATGATTCTGAATTTCATCTTTGTAGTATTTGATGATCACATCGCGGAACAGTTTGCCAAAATGCGAAGCTGCCGGAGGACGCTTTTCCGTTTTGGAATATTCCAGAATATCCTGGAAAATCAGAGCGGAAAGCTTGCCGGTAATTGATTCCTGCGCATCCGCTGCCCCGACGATATCGAGAAGTTCTTCCAGGCAGGCTTGACTGGTACATGTATAGCGAATAGCGCTGCCGTCGCGGTTGGCAATCTGCTGAGGAATCAGGCGTACGCGATTGCTTTCTTTTTCCACAAACGTTGGATACGTTTTATAGAAGTCATCAAAATCGCTGGCCAGCTGAGTAAAGAATTTAATGCCTTCGCCATAGACAATCAGTTTTGCCCATGCGCTGGCAAACGTGAAAAATTCGGATTCATCACTGACAAGCGTTTCCGTTTCCTCAATAAATTTCTTGATGATCCGTCTTGAAATTTTGTTTCGATTTTTCTTGTTGTAGCGATCGTTCGCCGTTTCCACTTTATTTGTCGTAGCGGGATCATCGAACGGATGCAGCATGGATCGTTTGGCATCATCGTCTTCGCCAAGTTCCTCCTGGGCCGTCGAGTAGGCATAATTGCAGTTGCGAACCATGGCATAAACCATGTAGCGAACGGCGTTTGGATGAACGAAGCCTCCGTCTTCCGTCTTCAGATAATGCTGGAAGTAATAGGGTTTCGGATTCTTTCCTCGAGGTGAAGCGCTGAAAACATCCAGGGCAACGTGACGGCCGGTTTCACGGGAAACGCGCATCAGACTTTGTGCAAGTCGAATGATGGCCCCTTCCAGAGAATTGATCGCGCCTTTATCGACTTTGCCTTTGGAAGCCTGCAGGCGTGAACGCTGTTTGTTGATCTCAAAAAGGATCTGTTTGATCTCTTCGTTCTCGCGGATTTTCTTTTCCAGATGACTATCCAGAGCATGGACGAAGGATCGGGACAGTTCTTCCCACTGTGTTCCTTCTCCATATTCATCTTCGTGTTCTTTATGGGTCTGGCGGAAAATCATCTGCTGGAATGTGCCTTTGTCATCGGATTTGGAGTCTACATTCTTAAGGTAGAACGTATGCGGGTCTTCAAATTCGACCGAAGGATCCTGCTTTTTCTCCGCTTTCCGTTTATTCAGGTCTTCTGTATACGCTTTATCGATCGTCAGCCATTCTTCACCAAGCTGTTCAAAGCAGGTCTGTCCGGCGAGATAGTCGAGAATTTCTTCATACGGATATTTCAGGACCGCAGATCCGGCACCGCAGAAACGATCCCGTCCGCCCGACTGAATGAGCGCCTTAATGGCATTGTCTTCACTGGAGTTGCTTCGACTGGATGCGCCGCTGATCGCCTGCGCGTAAATCGTATTGGCTGCATACGTCATGTATTCATCGAAGCTGCTGAGCGAAAGATCATCCGCGTTGCGGCGATCGAACAGGAAGCAGAAATTGAATGGCGATTCGTTGTAGTTCACATCTTTTCCGGACATTGGGTGAGGAACTGAGAACTCAAGATCTTTGTACTTTGTGTTTTCCAGAGCCTGGTCGCCTTTGCGCATGAAGGCATCCAGCTCACGGACGGATGCATAGGCATTGGCAAAGATGCTTGCCTTCTCATCCTGGCTCTTTGCGGAAGCGAAAATTTCCGGCAGCAGGAAGAAACCGCGAACAACCGATCCGGTTTTGTTAAAGCTGGAGTTGAGAAGATGCTTAATGTACATCGCAATAGGAATTACGATTCCAGAGCCCGTACCGCCGGCTAAGGAAGACACAATAATGACGCGGATCGCCTGGTTGCCAGCATCGCCGTTGAGCCGGAACAATGTGTCGATCGCATCGTCGAGCGCACGCAGCTTGCCTTTGCTCATCGCTTCGTCCAGGGCCAGCCGGCTGATCGCACGAACCTGTCCTGCACCTTCTGTCGGTGTCTTGCTGTTCAGAATGGTATGAATGGGGAACCAGTCTTCACGGGCGTGTCTGTTGCGCTTGAGATAGTCTTCAATTTTATAAGGTGCCGATGTCTGAATCTGTACGACCGTGGCATCTTCTTCTTTTCTGTGTCTCAGATCATTCCGGTCTGTATCAATGCAGACAAACTGCAGGCGGTTTCTGTCTTTCAATGACTTCGCCATCTTCGAAAGCTTCGTGCAGATCGTACTGCCCGCGCCGCCAAGTCCAATAATTACTGTTGGAGCAGTCATTCCATTTCCTCCTTTTTTCTTTTTCTCTTTGTAGTGCTGATTTTTATTTCTGACTGGCCAGGCCAGCCTGTGAAACCAATAGCGAAAATGCCCGTTCGTCTCAAGTCCGCTTCCGTTAATTTCCCTTAGAACATACGGCTTTACACAAGGCCTTCTGGATCCTGGACGGGCGGGTTTAAACCTTGTGAAGCCATTCCGGATCAGTGTTTTTTGTTGGAAAATTTGAAGCTGACGGTGACATTGGGGTCGGTCATCACCTTAAGACCCTTAAGCACAAACGGTGTTTCATATCCGAACACAAGATTGATGACCTTTTCCGGATTCGTACCCAGCGAATAATTTTTATGGTTAAACGTAAAAGCGCATCGGTTGCAGAGGGCTTCTGGATTTTCCCAGCGAATGTTCCCGCCTTTAACCGCGGTGAACTGCAGGCTGAGTTCAGAAATAATTCCGTTTGTATTTCCTAATTCGAAATTCAGCGTTGCACTCTCGGGTTTAAACGGATTAATCCGGTCGCTGAAGGACAGTTCGTAATCCTGCCGCGGACGGCCTCTTCCCTCCAGTCCCATCCTGATTCCGCGCCGATCCAGATAATGGCCTTTGGCGCTGACATATGTACCCCGTTTAAAACGCGGTTTGGTAATAAATTTATAGACAAGGAACAGGGTAAGAAGCGATGCCAGAACAATCAGGATGAATTTCAGTAAATACGCCCACAGAGAAAGCGGCATGATGCTGATCGCATCTTCTGTCTGGCCTTCTTCCTGCTGTCCGCTGGCCAGCGTAATGTCCAGGTCCACGTTCAGATCCAGGTCGTTGGGAAGGACGCTGGTTGCTGCGGGTCCGCCCAGATAGAAGCGGTAACACGATGGCTGCTCATCTTTGACTACATCAAATTCCAGCGACTGGAAGCAGACCCACCGAATGAGCTGATCGAGAAAATTCGGGGCGTGCTGGCTGGCTGTAAACGTAAAGCTGCTTACGCCTCTTTCCCATTCGTCTTCATTAAGATCTCTCAGTGAGCCGTCCTCTTCTTCGACCTGCACTTTGGCGAGAATATAGGCTTCGCTTCCCGAGCCTCTCTGGTTCGGATCGAACATGTAGGTTCGTTCGCCTTTTTTATACGTCTCCTCAGGATTCTGAAGCGTAATCATCAGATTCAGCGGCTCTGGTGCGACATAGCGAATTTCCACGTTGCCTTCCCCCGCCTGCTGATAGCTGCCGTTATCGCGGGTGACTTTGAGGACAAGATTCTGAGTTGTCGATGTAATGCCCGATCCCTTCTGATCGGTCGCATAAGAAGGCGTCAGATTTACGACGCCGTCCTGGTCGCTCATTGAGATCTCCCAGTTCACCCCTTCGGTACCGGTGACTTCGAATGAGTAGGAATCAAAGGTATCCTTATTGATTCGGGTTCCATCCGGTGCCGAGACCGAAGCCTGCACAGGCTGCTCTCCGCTCAGCGTTCCCGGGTTGATATCGTATCCAGCCGGCTGCGAAAAGAGGACGGAGATCGGTGCGTCTTTTACATCCAGTTTTGCCGATTCTCCCGTCATGTTGATATTTCCCGGAAGCCGGGCGACCGACTGAAGAGTGGCTTTGCCTGGTGCTAAATTCAGTTTTTCTCCGTTGGTGTACGTGACTGTGTTTCCGTCTTCATCCGTTACGGTCAGCGCAAATTCCGAACCTTTAAGAAGTTCCGACTGAGAAGGGTCAATCGGTGTTCCCGTAAGCGGGTCAAAGATCTGAATAACGACTGTACTTTCTCCGCCAGGAATGGATATGCCGTCCTGAATTTCTGTATCGGTAGTTACTTCGGATCCGCTGCGCAGAATCGTCCGGAATTCAATTCCGGGTTCTACATACACATCCACGTCATCGGACGTACTTTCGAATGTGTACTTTCCCGAAGAGAAAGGCTTCTTTGGATCCTTGGCTTCATACGTCACCACTTTGCCGTTCAGATTTGGAGCAATGGCACAACCCGAATTGCATTCCGGCTGCGGAGTCTTATCGTTTACCGAAACCTCTACAGAGAAAGGCTTGGCCGGTACATCTTCGCCGTTGATTTTTGCGTTCGTTACTTCTGTCTGCTTGCCCTGAGCAAAAACGATGAATTTTGAAATGGGTACGTCCGCCTGAAAGGAATAGGAGGAATCTCCCTGAAGCGTGACTTTCTGCAGGGAAAATACCTTCTGGGCAATTTCTGTCAGAGCACCCAGAATCGAACTCGTATCAATGTAGTACGCTTCGTAGCCGTCGTGACTCAGACTGATCTCCTCCGCATAGGACCCGATTCCCACATAGATCATATTGATGCCGTTCACGCCCGCATATTTCTGGAAATCGGATCGAATCTCCTCATTGCTCAGTTCGGTTGTATCGTTGAAAAACGCACCGTCTGTCAAAATGACAAGCCATTTCTGCTGAGCTGTGGACTGTTTGAGGTTTTCGCCCGCGGCATCGACGGCCTGGATCGGCGTGCCGGATGTATCCTTCATGTCATTGATCCGTTTGACACGATCGGCTGGATCTTCCGTTCCCTTTAAAGTAAAGAAGTCATTTTTCGAATCGTTATCTTCGGCTTTGCTCATCGGAAAAACGTTCAGTGTATCTTCTTCACCCATAAAGGCTGAAAAAACTTCCATTGCATATTTCGCCTGAGACCAGCTGTCCATCCGGGAATTGCTCATACTGCCGGAATCGTCGTAGACAACGTTGATCTGCGTCGTATCCTTGCTGGTTTCCATCGCGGAAATCGGTGCGGTCCAGAAGGACCCGAACACTGTGAAAGCAGCCAGCATTGAAGCGAATACTTTTTCCATTTTTTTAATGAACATAGCTTTTCTTCCTTTCCATGAATGAAAACTTGCAGTTTAAGCCGACCTGAAAACCGATTTGCAGACTTGAGAAGGCTTGCCAGAAAACGTATCTGCACTCATCGTGCGAAAAGAAGTCGATTTTCAGGCATGAAATCCGCTGGGTCCAAAAGCGGGCGCTGAGCAGTCGAACAATCGTAATTGTGCGTATTCAGCAAATAAAGGCGATTATTTTTGTTTCGTTTGAATATATCAATCTAACCTTTGCGTAAAAATATAGCTGTCCTACAAATTATAATCGGGTTCACAAGGGCTTTGCCCGCCCATTTGCAGTATTGACAAACTGTGTGCAAATTAGAGCAAATTGTCGGAAGAATTGTCGAATTCATGTGAAATAATTTCGGCCTTTTTCCTGACTCCATCAAATCCTTCAATGCGCACAAAGGAGGGCATGACTGGATGGAGATGGACAGTATCCATATTTATTCTGTTTTCATTTCTGTCGATTTCGATCCCGGGTTACTTGCCTCCTCTGTCGGAAACATCCAGGCAGCGTTTGCTTTTCATCCCCTCCTTTTTCTTCCAGTCCGCCTTTTTCCTGAACAATCGAATTTTACCGAACCGAATTGGCTGCCCGGACGAGGGGGAGAATTTTCATAAAGCGCGAGGACGAAACAGATACGAAACAGGATCGAAAGAAGATCCGAAAGAAGAAAACGGGATTCTGCCTTTTTCGGCCCCTCGAAAATGCATTAGATAATCCTAACTATTTTTCAATTTCCTGTTTGACTTTGTCGAGAGGGCTTTGGTAATATAAACGAGCGTTAAGCGAACGGAGTCGTGTCCGAGCGGTTTAAGGTGCAGTCTTGGAAAGGCTGTGTAGGCGAAAGCTTACCCAGGGTTCGAATCCCTGCGACTCCGCCATTGAAAACAATCCGAACCGGGATTTCTTAAAGAAATTCCGGTTCGTTTTTTTATGGTTTTCCCTTTTTCCTGTCTGACATTTTTTCTTTGTCTGTATGATTTTCATGGATTCAGTCCTGTCCAAAGGAAACGTCCTGGAGTCTACATTGAATTTGACCGGCTTCTTCTCCTTCCGTACCATATTATTTTGTAAAAGAAACTCCGGATTATTCTGTAAAAGAAACTCCGGATTATTCTGTAAAAGAAACACCGGCTTTTTTCTGGATTCAACAGAACTCACGAAGTCTTTTTCTCTATTACCGGCTGAAAATCGGACTCGATTTCTCCGATCTCTTTTTAAAATGATCCCTTTAAAGCATTTCTAAAGCGTTTCTTCACTCGATAACGGTTCATTCCCGCTTTGCGGATGCTTCTCATCCCGACTGGAGGATTCTACGATGAGCAAATCCATGCGCGGACTGTGGATCTGGACATCTCTGTTCTTTTCCCTGTTTGCTTCCTGGCCAAAACTGATGGAGTACGGATTATCTCCGTTTTTTAAATCCTATGTTTTATGGCTTCTTTTTTATAGCCTTCTTTTTCTGGCTATTGCCTTTCTCTTTACCGTCCTGAACAGAAAGTTCAATCTGCGCTCGAGGCGATCCCTTCTGGTTCATTCATCCACAACAAAAAAACAGGAACGCTTTCTGTTCTGGAGCGTCCTGCTGCTGATGATTGTGACCTGGATGCCGGCGTTCCTGGCGTTTTTCCCAGGAACCTTTGGCGCGGATGCCCCGATCCAGCTGGCGATGTATAACGGCGATCTGCCGTTCACGACGCATCATCCGTGGCTTCATACCCTTCTGCTTGGCTCCCTGCTCCGACTCGGAAACATTCTCTTTCACAACCCGAACGCAGGGACCGGTATTTACATTTTCTTCTTTCAGATCGTGTTCTGCGCCTATGCGATCGCCAAAGCGATGCTGTATCTCTATCGAAAAGGCCTCAACGCCTGGATTCTGATCACGACTTCCTTTTTTATGGCCGTCTCGCCTTTCTCGCAGATGCTCGTGTGCTATACGACCAAGGATATAATGTTCGCTCCGGCTCTCCTTTTATTTATTGTTTCGATCTGCTCGCTTCTCTTCCCGCCAAAGCCCTCCGAAAGCGCCAGAGCCGATCTTTCCTCACCTGCAGAAAATCCAAAGGCTGTTCGGGAGAAAGACAGATCTGCAGCGTCGTCTTCCCTTCTGAAAAAGACAGCCGAGATTATCGGCTGGGGCGTTCTCATGTGTCTTTTGCGCAATCAGGGGTTATACCTGGCCATACTCGGTCTGATCCTTCTCTTCTTTGTCTATCTAAAAGACAGAAAGAAGCGCATTGTTCAGCTTTTTATGATTTCTCAGGTTTCCATACTTGTTTTGGGCTGGCTGCTTACTTCCCTTGTCCCTTCCATTGCCGGCATCAAGATTAACAATCCCCGGGAAATGCTTGCTCTGCCGATTCATCAGCTTGCCTTTGAACTGAACCGCAACGATCAGATCGAAGAGAAGTTCATTTCCAAAGAAGACGAGGCTCTCGCCTACAGCTATTTCGATGACTTTACGCCCGATCAGCTGGATCCGTTCAGTGCAGACAGTTCCAAGGATCTTTTTTACAACGAAAAGTTCTCCGAAAATCCGGGACAGTTTATTTCCCTGTATTTGCGGGTACTGACAACAGACTGGCGCGGCGCGATTCAGGCAGCCGCCTATCTGACCGCTCCCTATTTCGATATGCGCTATGGAGAGTACAATGCGCTCTCTGTTATGACGAGCTACGAAGACTACGCGGATAAGCAGCATATCGCTTCCTATTCTCTGCTTCCCGGCTACCGCGACAAACTGCGCGGCATTGCAATGCAGTCGGCCACCTTTGACAACTGTCCGCTGTGGCTGCGTTTCTTTGACCCCGGCATTACCCTTTATCTGGTGATCTTCCTTCTTGGCTATGCTATTTTCTTCCGAAGCAAGTTTGCGGCAACCGCGTGCCTCTATACCGTTCTGTATATTCTGACCATGCTGCTTGGGCCTGTTTCCCTGCTGCGCTATTCCTTTATCTATACGTATCAGTGGCCGTTCCTTCTTGGCGTTCTGCTTTTGAGCGCTCTGTCCCGCAAGCCAAAAAAGAAAACAGCCCGTATAAAACGGACCGTACGCAAATCGGCTGCCGATCCAGCCGCTGCCGCTTCCAAAGCGGCTATCTAATCTTCTGATTTTTCAAACCCAGTACAGGCATTCCTCAAATAAAAAGGCAGGTGTCGACTTTATCGTCGGTACCTGCCTTTTCATTACGAATGTCTGGCTGTCGACTCCACCTTCTGGAGTTCAAAGCGCCAGGTCTGTTTCATTTCTGGATATTTTTCATGATCCACCGGGGAAGCAAACTCATCCAGTTCGCGTACCCACAGTGAACCGTCTCCATACAGCTGGCGGTAGATCACCATTTCCTTAGCGGAATCCGCGTTTCGGGCAATGGCTTCGACCAGATACAGATCGCCTTTGAAATGACGATAGATTCGGCCAGGGTAAATTGTCTGTTTCTTTGTTTCCATACATGTCACTCCTTAAATCCTGAACTGCCTGATCCAGACATTTACGCTTTTACAGGCAAATTCATTACTTAACTTAAAACGAATTTTCACGCTCTATCCATAGACCTTTTCCGGCTGAAAGAGCATCTTGATGCCCTTCCACAGCCATTTCACAATCCAGGAAAGAATAAAGGAAAGCACGAAGAGAATCGCCTCCATGCAAAGGGTATAGAGCAGACTGAAAGCGAAACCGTTGCTTTTCAAAATCAGATTTTGCAGAGACTGAGTAAATCCTACGCTGGTCAGAATGCGCAAAATGGGAAAGTGAACAATATAGATCAGAAAAGAATACGAAGCGGCTGCACAGATCATCGATTCTGCACCCGCTTCAACCGCTTTTTTAGCGCCTTTTCTGGGGCGAATGGCTGCCAGACCAAAAATCAGAATGAGTGCCGAGGCCAGCATGCCCCAGGCGGAATACCAGTACAGCGCGCTCGCATCGCCCGGATCTGCCGCAAAATGTTTCATCTGGACCCTGGCCCGCGCCAGATTCAGGAAAACGAAACCGGCCAGTGCCGCAGCGGCAGTGATCCAGCCGTGAAAGTGTTTTCGATTTCGATACAGAATATGTCCCCAGATCACTTCGATGGAAGCCGGAATGGCTGCTCGGAACAGATAGTGAGAAAAGCCGGCGAGATGGTTGGACGTCAGATCGTTCACAATAAAGAACCCTAACGTAGCAGCCATAAAAAGAATGGTGGCGACTCGGGATCGATCCAGCCCGTCCGCAATCCATTTCAAAACCGGAAAGAACAGAAAGACGAGCAGATTGACGTACAAATACCACAGATGATCCATGCCGATTACACCGTTTCGCCATTGCAGAAAATCATTCAATACCGCCGGAATATCCGAAGGGACAAATCCGGGCAGGGGCAGACTGTTCATCGCAATGCCGAGCAGACTCGCCAGAACGAGCGGAATAAAAATCCGGGTAAACCCTCGCTTGAGCGTTTTGCCATACGTACTGGAAAACAGAAAACAGCCGATGACCATCCAGAAAATACCAACGCCATCCGCTGCCAGGCAGGCAATAAAGACACGGCCAAAAGCCGGTTCGCCGTTAATGATCACTGGCGGATACGAATGACAGAGCAGAACGATCAGACAGGCGATCAGCCGAACCAGTTCTACGCGGGCATCTCGGCCCCTTTTCTTTTTTGGCCTGGATCGAGTCAGAGCCATTGTAGTGGATTGTGTCATTTTTAAACCTCCTGCAAATCGTAAACGATCGGCTTTATTGTAACGGACTGAGCAGACAATTGACGAATTCTTAAAAATCGGGCATTTCAAATAGTCGAACGCAAAAGATCCTCTGACAAAGTCCATTCCTTTTCCCTCGATTTTTCTGGTCCGTATTCATCGCCGTTTCTTATGACCAAAAAAAAAAGAAGAGCTGTCCCCTTACGTACAGTATCTCTTCTTTTTCTGTCCGATTTGCGAAACCCGTTATTCTTCGCAGGACTCTCCGCAGTTGCCGCAGAAACGGGCATCCAGCGGAAGTTTGGTGCCACAGAACGGGCAGTATTTAAACGTCATCGGCTGCTCGAACGGGTCTGAACGGTTTGAATCGCCGTTTCCGGTTTTGTTTCTGGAATCCAGATCTTCACACGGGCTGAGACTTTCGAGTCCATCTAAACTGTCCAGACTCTCAAGATTATCGAGACTGTCCAGATCGATTGAGCGAAGCTGGTCAAATATGCCGCCGGTTGAAGCGGCAGGTTCCGGTTTTGGCAGGTCCATCGTCTCAGTATGACGATCCCGCAGTTTGAGCTGTTCTTTAAGATGCGTAATCTGATCAAAATAAAGAATCAGTTCTGGCGTCGGTTCTTCGAAACGATTTTCATAAAACGCTTTGCCCAGTTCCCGGTACGCCGCATCGAGGGCTTCCAGAGACGATTCCCCTTGATCGGCTTTTGGCATTCGAATAAAAACTGTTTTATTATTTCCGCTCATAGTCTTACCCCAGTACAATCGCAAATTCGCGCTGCTTCAAATAGATCGCCGTATCCCGCCCAAGGTAATATCGACGATGTTTCCCCAGCGGCTGCCCGCTTTCTAAAAAGACAGCCCGGTTTTCAAACGGCTCAATTCCATACATGCCCAGATCACAATCGTAAAAAATGCCGACAGACGCCTTTTCGCTCTGTTCCAGAACGACTTCCGGCTCTTCCTCCATCTCCACGAACACTTCTTCCAGATGGTGCAGCAGAACCGCTTCTCCCTTATGGAATGAGTCTGTGCCGATCAATACGCCTTCAAATCGGTTCATGACGCAAATCCTCCTTGCTTTGTTCAAGCTGGAACAGCTGATTGGAGCCAAGGCGAAGAATCTGTCCGTCTCGGATTTCCGATTTCTGCGTGACGGGCTGATAATTGACAAACGTCTTGGAAGAAGAATTGAGATCTTCCACCATAACGCGATTCTCTTCCAGCGTCAGCCGGGCATGCCGCTCAGAGAGTGTCGTATCAAAATCGATGACAAAGTCGCTTTGCCTTCCGCATCCGATCAGCAGCTCTTTTTGCAGGCGAATCTGAATGCCCGTATTCATATGACGCAAAAACCAGTTTGACCGGGAACGCACGATCGGTTCGGGCTCTGGGATGGAATCGGAATTTTGTACCATACCATCGTCAGAACTTTTCGGTATTTCAGCGAGCACTTCGACAGCTTCGGCAGCTTCGGCGGCTTCCTCTGGGGCTGGATCGGTTCTGAAGTCCAGCAAGTCATCCAGATCTCGCATAGCCGTATCTTCCGCCTTTTTTTCCTCGACTTCCTGATAATTTTGTTCCTGCTGAGTTTCGACAGGATCCGCTTTATCCTGCACGATGGTTTCTGCTGGACGTTCCGGTATGATTTCTGGAGCCTTCTTGCTCAAAAGGTCCGTCTCCACTTTGGAATCTGAGGAAAATTCCCGGAACATCTGATCAAAGATGTCTTTTTTGGATGACGTGGTTTCGTTTTTTGCGGATTCGAAAGCTGGAAAACCGGCAGGCTTTTCTTCCGGAAAAACGAACGGTTCGGGTTCGGTCTGGGAATGGATGTTTGAGAAATCGCCGCCGCAGATTTCCTTTTCTTCGCTGTCTACGGCTTTATGTCGAATGGGATCGCTGGCTGTTCTGGGAACCACGATCGGAATCAGCCCGCTAATACGGGCGGAAACCGGCGGGATATCCAGTGACGAAACAGAAATCCACTTTGCTTTTTTCATGTGTCCTTCCTTATGGCTTATCGTGGTCTGCCTATCCTTTTTTCGGATTCCAAAGAAGGGGGCAGATATACGAAACGTGGCTCGCTGTCGAACCACGTTTCGTCAGGTGCGATCCAGTCGGGCTGTACCCGGCGGATCGCTGAAACAAATTATGGATGCCGTTTTTTCGTCCTGGCTCGACGTCATTTTGAAAAAACGGTTTTATTTCATTTGTCGCTGAAGATCCAGAGCGCTTTCTTCACATCGTTTCAGACTCTCTTCCAGATCCTGAAGGGTACGGGTCATTGCCGATTCGTAGTCTTCGAGGAGCTGCTGGAGCTTCTGATTTTCCTGTATCAGCGTTTCGCACGGATGGGCAGCCGCGTGGAGTTCAGGTGACTGTCTCAGATTTGCGATGATGGAAAGAAGAAGGTTTCTCTCCTGCAGAAGAGTCTCTCTGGAGCGATGGAGCTGTCGTGCCGAGGTTCGAATTTTATCCGAAGATCGCATTCGCCTCATCTTCCAGCGCCTTCAGATCATCCGTGATGGTGCTCTGTGTCTGGGTCATGGAATTGAGATAGTTTTCAATCTGGGTTCTGGCAGCAATGGTTTTCGTGATTACCGTCTGCACATTATGCAGATGGGTATCCAGGTTTCGGACCGCGTCGTTTCCCACGTTGCCAATTACGCCGTTCTGCATATTTTCTTTAACTTTCTGCAGGTCTTTCTGATATCCCTGCATCTTATCCAGTTCGGCTCCAAGTTTGTCGAGAGTCTGTCGATATTTTTCTTCCGAGACTTTAAGTTTCAGTTTTTCCATAGTCTTTCTTTTAATGTGTTCTCTTTCTATTTTCTGATTGACTTAGATGTACAGTTTCGATTACTTGCCTTTTCCGATGCCGGCAGAGCGGAGGGAATCCGTTGCATTTTTCTCCGCGCCGACCAGGGATTCTCCAGCGCGGATAAAGCCCTTCGCCAGATCCCAGATGACCTGTACACAGGCATCCACCAGATCTACAAACTCATTGCCGACTTCTTTAAGGTGATCCGAGAATGTACCTTCGCTTTCCTCGTACAGCTCTCCAATCAGTGCGTCTACCGCTTTGCTGCTTTCCTGGATAACAGTTCCAATGTTTTGAAGATCTTCGGCAGACATATCCATAACTTCTGTTGCGACTTCCAGTTCCCAATTTCCACTCATAGTTCTTTCCTCCTTGTTTCTTTGTTTTACTCACCATTTCGGATCAGCCATTCTTTCAGGCGCCGGATCTGCTCGAGCTGAGCCTGACGCGCGTGAATGTATTCCCGGGAAAATTCTCCCTCCGTTTCGCGCTGCCAGCTTTCCACGTCCATTTCTATACTGTGGATCAGCCTTTGAATCTGATCGAATAGTTCCTGTCGGTTCTGCATCAAAGTAAATATAGTACATCCCCCTGACCGATCGAATAATCTTTCAAATCGTTGCCGCTTTTTAATACGCGCTGCTGTTTTTGACTAAACAGAACTTCCTGTTCGGAGGCGTAATACTTTCCGCCGGCCAGATTTTCAACCGCCTGAGCGAGCAGCTGGGTCAGTTCCTTGCAGTCCATCGAATCCGGAACCATCAGGTTGTATGTTTTCTGAATGGAAGGAACGTATAAATCGATCAGTATTTTTTCCATAAACAGTTCCTTTCTTTGCAGCTCTATTTTCGCCGCCGTATCCATCCTGGCTTTCGTTCGTTCAGGGGACATTCCGTCCGAAAGAAGGCCTGCTCTGAACCGTCTTTCCTTTCCCGGAGTCCTTTATCTTTTCTGAATCAGATCACTTTTCACTTTCCCGATCACCATCTCTTTTCCAATCCCTTTCTCTTTCCTGACCCGTATCTCGTGCAAAATGCACGCAGCCGGTCTAGCTGAGAACCGGCCGTTCATCCTCATCTTCCTGTGCGGTTTTCCTTAAATCGCCAAGCGGAAGGAAAATGGTTTCGACCTGATCGTTTTCCCAGATCAGCCCGTTATTGAGATTTTGCGTTTTGGATGGACGGACAATTCTGGAATATTCGCGCGGCAAAGTCACCAGATCCTGCCGGTCAAAGCATCCGCCAAATAACAGGGTCAGTTTCCCTTTGAAATGTGACTTCATCATAGCGTCGAAGCGTTCCGGGTCATTGGCAAGGGTGAATCTTCGAAGTTCTTCTACTTCCTCGAGGGTCAGATTCCCTTCGTCCAGCTTTGATTTTTCTGTCTCGTGCAGTTTTCGGCTGGCCAGAGAAATGCGTTCCTTGTCCTGAGGATGCCAGCCGAATACAAAATAAATATTGAAACCGGCTGTGTTGTTAATGATCCCGCTTAAAGGTCCGGCAGATCCGGCACTGAGATTCAGGATCAGATCCCCGTAATCGTCCACGAGAATAAACAGAGGCTCTGTTCTTCTTCGCATCTCTTTGCGGACGATTTTCAGGCTGGCGGCTTTTTTCCAGTCTTCGATGCCTTTTTCCTTCTGGATTTCCAGGCGGATCGTTTTGCGCTCCTTTGCGATTTTCGCAAGCTGATTGACGAACGTGTTCACCGTCTGAGCGGTCAGTTTTGTCCACTCGATTCCTTCTCGATGCGTTTTGGGAAGCTCAGAAGCACTCAGTCGAATCACAGAGCCCCCGCTCTTTTTGACGGCGGTCTGAATGGCGCCCATGACGTAGTTCACAGCGTCTGGATTTCCAAAGTAGACAGGCAGGGTGCTCAGCTGCTGAAACGGCAGCGCAATCGGGCGCAGCCGGCTGCGGATAATTCCAAGCGGAATGCGTTCTGGTTTGAACGGCGCGATGAACTCCTCATACGTCTGTTCCGGATCGATCTGCGTCAGATGATCGGGCTCGGCTGCGTCTTTCCAGATCGTATTCGCGGTTTCAATTTGCGAAAGGATCTGACCGTAGCGTTCGGCGTCATCGAGCTGAGGGTCGAGCGCGGCTGCCTGGAACTCTAAAACCCGCTTGTCCTTTCGGATGTAGCCGCGTCCGGGAAGCGGATCGGGAAAGGCCTTCGGCCGGATATCCAGCAGATCCTGATACAGATACATATCGGTCAGCCGTAAGGGCAAAGACGTCTGAATGACGCTCTGCTGTCTGGCGGTCACATTGCGCACGTCCGCGACGAGAAGCATGAACTGAATGCCGAAAGCCGGTCCGTCCCTCAGCAGCCGAAGAAGCTGATCGAGCGCCTGACGGCCCTGTCCCCTGTCGGGGAAATCGTCAAATCCGTCAATGATAAAAAACGTCAGCGGAAGGCGCTGCACTCGGCGCATGGACGCAAAGCTCGTCCGGTTATACTGCGCAAACAGTTTTTTGCGTTTTTCGAGCAGATCGTACGCAAACTGAATGAGCAGGCAGAGTTCCTCTTCGGAAGGTCGGCTCATGCACATGCCGACATGTTTCAGTTGGGAAAACATGCCCAGTGACTTTCCCGTCAGGTCGGCAATATAAAACTGCAGATCTTCCGGTGAATTTCTATCGATTGAAGTGAGAAGAATGGTTTCCGCCAGCCAGGTTTTTCCAGTTCCCGGCTCGCCGGCAATTAAAATGTTTCCCGCATTGGCCAGATCCAGCGTATAGGGCAGCTGTTCCTGATTTTCCGGATCATCCGTCAGACCGATCGTTACCGAATAGGAATCTTCCGGCTGCTTCAGAGAGCTCAGGCTGATCTGCGGATTGAGCGGGTCGAGCCATAAGGAAGGCACTTCGATTCCCTTCTGTCTGGCCAGATCGGACAAATAGGTCACTAAGGAAACGAGCTGCGAGCGGCCTTTTTGCCGTCTGGTCTGAATCGGCTTGGTTTTAAAATACGGTTCGCCATTGGGATCGAGAAAAAGGATTTCCTTGTTTTCCGAAGACTGCGCTTCATCGGACGGCTTATACTCGGCGCCGGTCCACGCGGACTGACCCATCGCAAAGTACTCGTCGTATCCCACCAGCATGTAAAAGCGGCCGGTTTCCTTGATTTCGGCCGCATAAGGCCGGTTGATCATGTCATTGGAGTCGCTGCGGTCCTGAACTTTCAGGCTGACGCGGAATTTGGTGTTGCTTTTGATCTGACCCGTGACGACACCCGCCGGTTTCTGGGTCGCCAGAATGAGGTGGACGCCAAGGCTTCGGCCGATACGTGCAGTAGAAACGAGCTGATCGAGAAATTCCGGATGCTGGTCATTCAGCTCCGCAAACTCATCGGAAATAATGAGCAGATGGGAAACCGGTTCGCTCACAACGCCGCGGCGGTAAAGCTGCTGGTAGCCGTAAATGTCCATCGTTCCTTCGTTGGCAATGGATTTGGCTTCATTGAATATTTTCTGGCGGCGCTTGAGTTCACTCTCGATCGATGCCAGAGCCCGGTTCATCGTGCTTTCGTCCAGGTTGGTAATCGTACCCGCAACATGCGGCAGCTTGATTCCGCGCTGCGGATCCACAAACGCGCCCGTAAGACCTCCGCCCTTGAAGTCGATCAGAATAAACGAGACTTCGTACGGATGATAGTTAACGGCCAGCGACAGAACGTAGGAAATGATGAACTCACTTTTACCCGACCCGGTCATACCGGCGATCAGGCCATGCGGGCCATGCTTTTTTTCATGAATATCCAGCTCAAACAAAGACCCGTCGGGATGGACACCGACTGGTGCAGCCAGCGTTTTCATCGGGTTGGAATCTTTCCAGCGCTGTTCAATATCGAGATGTTCAATACGGCCGGCTTTGTACATTTCCAGAAAGGTCAGCATCGCCGGCAGTTCTTCTTCCTTTTTCTCTTTGGGACGGCGGATATTGGAAATTTCGCTGAACGCCTTCATCAGAGCGTTTCTGGAAATCGAAGCGTCCAGACAGAACAGATCCGGCTTTTCCTGATGTTCCAGCTGCAAAATATGAATGCCTCCCTCTTCGAGAGAAAAGACTTTCGTACACTCCTTAGGCAGGATGGTCGAAAAGCTGAAAATGCTGAAGCCAAGGTTGTGTCCGGCCGTGACTGCTGTCCAGAGCGATTTTGCGGATTCAAGCAGTTCCTGCGAAAAGGAGAAGACCAGATAGTACGGCGGGTTTTCCAGAACCTGTTCGCGGCGGCCTTCCTTTTTCTGCGCTTCTTCCACTCGTTCACTCAGACGCTTGGATGCTTCGGCTGCATCGGCTTCGCTGGTAATAATCCAGCGAAACTCCTGCCGGTCATCCCAGATGTGGGGCAGAAATTTTAAAAACGGATTTTCCTCCAGCATATCGCGGTCCATGACCAGAATGATTTTCAGCTCTTCCGACGCATGCAAGTAGCAGATCTGAAACAGGAGCCGGTAAAACAAGGAGAGCTTTCTCTGCAGGCTGCCGCGCACGCCGCAAATGTAATCCTCGATAAAATCGACTGTGATCGGCGCATCCGTCAAGGCGTAATCCTGTTCGACGAGCCCGTACATTTTGAGGGCCAGAGAATCTTCATCGACGCCAAACGATCGGGATGGATACTGAATTTCACTTTTGAGCGGAACTTTTCCTTTGCCGATGCGCAGACGCAGAAAGTCCTGATGAACCGGTCTTCTTTCCCACAGCCGTCTACGGCTGGGCAGAAAGCGGAACAGATCGTCTTCCGACGGATTGTTTTCGTTGAGGTCCTGCAGTTCCATCGCCTGAACCGTTTCAATCTGATTCTGGATTTCACTGAGATATTCGTTGTAGCGAACATACCGGCGGTTTTCGTATTCTTTTCGTTCTTTCTCGGTAAACTTCGAAGTCAGCATGGGAAACATGACCGAACTGATCAGAGACGTGAAGTTTCCATTGAGCGCACTCATTCCGGAAAACACAGCCGGGCCGCCAAGGCGCAGCAGCAGAGGAATCTTGTTGGCGCTCATGGAAAGGGGCGGCAGGTCGACGGTAATTTTGACGGGATCAAAATGAAACGCACGTTCGCGCGGCTTGCGAAAAAACGGGATGCTTTCCCTTGGTTTGGGAAGAGAAGACCATTCCTTTAACTGAATGGGGTCCGTCAGAGGCGTCAGGGAGCGCACGACCGTATGTTCGGTCAGGCTCTGGATCGATAAAAAGCCTAATCCGACGACAATCAGACAGCCTGGAAATTCCAGACGGTCGCCGGCCTGAAGCGAACGCAGCGAAACAAATTCGCCGTTTACGCGCGTTCCAAACGAACTGTGCTCATCGCGCAGATGCATGCCCTCCGAGGAAAGATCGATCGTCGCATGCAGACGGGAGACGAGCGGATTATCGATTTGAATGTCGTTTTCTGACATTCGGCCGATGTGAATCTGACCGGTGCGCGGCAGGAGAAAGTTTTTCATCAAAACGGTATCTTCCGCATCCTCGATCAGCAGAACCTGCAGCCGAATCGAACCGAATTCAATTTCAAAGGCTTCCAGATTCTGAAGATCCAGACTCGTCTGCGGCTGCGTCTGATCCCAGGCTTTCAGCCGCCCGTTTCCAAAAATGGAAATTCTCTGCTCCTTTTCGTTGCGTTCAAACCAGAGGTTGATGAAGCTGTATCGATCCGAAAGCCAGATGCGACTTCGTCCGATGGGGTACTGGGACAGAGATTTGACCGTGATCAGCTGCCCTTCATGAATGAAGTACAGATTTCTGGAGCATTCTGGTACCTGTTTTAAAGAGAGTCCCTGTTCTCGACCCATACAATCACTTCCTAACTAAATCTTCCCGATTTTTCCCTGTCCTGTCCTGCCTGCCTCGGCTTCTGCACAGAAAAACACGTCGGTACGTCGACGCCATCCGGCAAAACCGTCTTTATGGCCTGCCGAGCTTAGCGTTAAGCGCAGGTTCACCCTGAGACGGCTGGCGCATGAGGCTGGCGGAACTGGTCAGCTTTTCGCCCGGTATTCTTCGTGAATCGCCTGAAGAATCTGCTGTTCTTTTTTCTCTTTGACATTGTTCAGATAAATCAGAACGGCCAGACAGATCACAACGCCGACAATGGCAATTCCCAGGCAGATGATTCCGATGGTTTTGTTCATTCGAGCCATCCTCCGTTTTCTACTTCTTCATGCTGGGTTTCGAGCAGATCCATCTCGGTATCTCCAGTCGAGCTGTCGTACTGCGCGAAAGCCTGCTGATAATACTGATCAAAGGTGTGGAACTCCCGGGCCGTAACCGGCGCCGCCAGCTGTCGATCGAGTTCCAGGAACGCGCGGCGTTTCGCATTGTTGTAATGACCGGGCTGTACTTCTTCCATGCGGGCAATGTTTTTTTCCACTTCATCAAAGCGGCCGAGTTTCTGGTTTACTACGGCCAGATTGTTCAGATCCTGATACGAGGCATAGTTCTGATTCACAATTTCCTGAAGAAGATCCGCCTCCTTCTGGAGATACTTCTTGTCTGGCGAATTTGAAGCCAGGCGCGAATAGACGCGAATCAGCCGCTGACGCATTCTTAATCCATACGCCTCGGGCAGTTTTTCGATCGCTTCTTCTAAAAGGCCGGCTGCTTTTTCATACTCGCCGACTTCCATTTTCCAGTCCGGAAGGCGGCAGTAAATCTGATACTGCATAGCCGGATCGGCTGTCTCCATTTTCAGCGCTTCAAGCTGTTCGATCGCCTGCGCGGTATTGCCCATCGCATGCTGGATCTCGCTCTGGGCAAGGACCAGATCGCCAGACGTCAGTCCGCCAGCCTGTGCCTGTTCCAGAACGGTATTCGCCTGATCGAAGTTTCCAAGATACGCCAGCGTGATGGCGTAATCGCGCGCCAGTGCGGCGTCGTCTTCCTGTAATTCGTAGGCTGAAGCGTAATTTTGCGCAGCCGGTTCATACTCGCCAAGCGCAAACTGCGACTCAGCCAGGTTTTTCAGCGCCTGCGCGAGATAGTTCGAATTTTTGGTAATGTCATCCATCTGCAAAAC
Source organism: Allobaculum fili (assembly GCF_020969955.1). Lineage (NCBI taxonomy): Bacteria > Bacillati > Bacillota > Erysipelotrichia > Erysipelotrichales > Erysipelotrichaceae > Allobaculum > Allobaculum fili. The sequence goes on from NZ_JAHDSX010000003.1 coordinate 85,272, forward strand.
GGTATCCGCCAGATACTGTTCATTTTCCGCATATTTTCCCTGCGCGATCAGCATGTCCGAGCGCAGCAGGTCCGCATAGCCTTTGGAGGAGCTGACTTCCTTGGCTTTCTGATACGTTTCCTGCGCCTGGGCATACTGTCCGTTTCGAATCTGTTCGGTCATGGCCGTCGTGAGATGGTCATACTGATCTTTTCCATCCTGCACGATCAGGTAGACCGAGAACGCGCCGAGCGCGATAAAGAACACCAGCCCGGCAGTACAGAGGGTTTTCAGCGTTTTGACGGTCTTTCGCCATTTGCGAATGCGGCTGCTGGATTCTTCCATCACCGACAGATCTTCCTTCATCTGCTCCGCGGATTCGTAGCGATCTTCCGGCTTTTGCGCGAGCGCCTTTTTCAGAATTTCCATAAACTCTTCTGAAGTTTTCGCGGCCAGCCCGTCCCATTGCGGATCTTCCGGGGTATAAATTTTTCCCATAGCCGCGTGATAGAGGGTGACTCCCAGCGAGTAAATGTCGCTGCGCGGGCTGAGCGCGCGAAAGCCGGGCATGGATCCGTGTGCCTGGAACTGTTCAAACACCCGTTTCTGTTCGGGAGAGCAGTAGTCTGGCGTTCCGCCGATGCCTTCCGCGCTGTTTCCTTCCATCGACGCGTTCAGATCAATAAGAACCGCGTCTCCATTTTTTCGAATCATGATGTTGGCCGGCTTTACGTCCAGATGAAGAATCGGCTTTTCCTGACGATGGAGTTCGCTTAAGGCAGAGGCAATATCCATCCCCATCTGCCGCAGCTGCAGCAGTCCAAAGTTTTCGCCGCTTTCCAGAATCTTTTCGAGCGAGCGCCCGTCAATAAATTCCATGACGGTGAAAAACTTCCCGTCGACTTCGAGGTAATCGTAGACGGCCGGCAAATACCGGCTTTTCAGTTTTTTCAGCAGGTTGGCTTCCATGCGGTTGGCTTCCTCATCGATCGAGGGGTTAAGAATCTGCTTTAAAACGACATACCGCCTCAGGTTGATCTGATAGGCCAGAATCACCAGGCCGCCTGTTCCGCTCCCGATTCTTCCTTTGATCTGATACATTTTCGAAAGTTCCGCTGATGTCATAGTCTTCCCTGCTTCCCTTTTTCTCTCTGTCTGCAAGGATAGACGCCTGCGCGCGTATGGTTTTGCCTGTTCGATTCCAATGGAAAGGAACGGGCTGCGTACACGCAGACTTCTGTCCTCGTTTTCTGCTTTAGCTTTTATTCCCTGCTTAAGCGTTTACTGGCCGGCTTAAGCTTTTTTCTTTTTCACACCGTCAGCAGCTTCCGCTGGAGCCTGTGAAGGCTCGTCTTCTTTTTTCTGGTCCTGCGATTTTTCTTCCTTTGCTTTCAGTTCTGCGCTGTCTTTTTCATCCGGAGTCTGCGTTTTTTCTTCCGCTTCTGAAATGGCATTAACCCCAGCGTTTTCATTCTGGTCAAAGCGAACCAGTTTCCATTTCCCGTTGATTTTTACCGGCGCAACGCTGCGAATCATCCAGCCGCCGTCTTCAAACTCTCCGGCGTATTCGACTTTCAGACTGCCGTCCAGCATTTCAAATCCTTTTTTGGAATACGTTCCGATTCCATGCAGACCGGGTCTGGAAACGTCCAGGATTCCCTCTTTGGATTTCTTTCCGTCTGCGGAAATGATCGTGAACGTCCGATCTGTGTTCAGCGCTAAGAAGGGGCCCAGAGCATAGTTTTCCGTATTCACTATGCTCATGGCGGGAACTTCGCGTTCGATCAGTGCAAAACAGGGAATCTGTTTTGCATCGTATGGACCGTAGGCTTTCCGGTTTACCGGATTGTAAATATAGTAGACATCCTCTTTCGCTTTGTCCTTTGCAGCGGGTGCCTTCTCATCGGAAGCGGCCTTTTTCTCGACGCGAACCAGAATCGGTGCGGCAGGCTGCTGGATGGCCGCTTTCTCATTTACAGTTTTTTCATTCGCAGAGGTTTCGCCGGACGCCTTTTTTGTATCGTCTGCTCCCGCATTCGGATCCGCTTTTCCATCCTGAGCGGCATCGGCAGCAGATGGATCGGAATCGGACGCGTCGTTGTTCTCCTTAGCAATCGGTGCTTCCTGGGAAGCAATTTTTTCCGAAGTGTTTCCGACTACGATAAGTTCGAGCTTTTCGTTGAGCGCGTAATGCGTCGTCTTTTCTGCAGCCGTTTTTTCATTCTTGTCGGCTGCAGCCGGCTTTTCTTCCTTCTTCGCGGAAGAGGGCTTTTCCTCTTTCTTGACGGGCACAGCTTTTGCTTCATGCAGATCTTTTGTAATTTCGTACTGTTTGCCCTGATCGTCCGCGCGCAGTGAAACAGACTGGATGCTTTCCGGAATTTTCGCCTGCGAATTTTTCAGCAGAATCTCGCAGCTGAGCTTTCGATCCGTACGGGTAACTTTTCCCTGCGGGGTCACAAAGCCGTAAACGCCGTCGGCGGCGATCAGCCAGCCCTGTTCGCCAATTTCAATCGGGGTAAAATCGAGCGGACCTAAATCCGCAACTTTCGTCCATCCCGGATCGGTTTTTCCGTCTTCTTCCGGTCTGGTTACATTGGCGAGCTGCGTATCAAACTCTTCCTGCTCACTGTCCGGCAGACTGGCATGCGCATCCGCAACGACCTGCTGGGCTTCAATCACATCTCCGCTTTCGATCAGGACCTGATAAAGAAGCAGGTAGGCGTCGGATCGGGCGGGATTGATTTCAATTGCGGAATTCAGAAGACGGACAGCGGTCGCCACATCCGCCTGTTCAAGGGAATCCATCGCCTCATTCATATGCTTGCTGTACTGAATCGTATCGGCAGCCGCATTCATGACTTCTTCGATCGGTACGGCCTGACCCGCTTCGGCCATCTCGTTCACGTTTTGGGTAAACGTATCGTTTTCCTGCTGATCCAGAACGGTCTGCGCTTCTTCTACGAGCCCGATGAGCTGTTCTTCGTCGCCCTGATTCGAATACAGAGAATAGAGCTGTTCGTACGTATCGGATCGTTTCGGATCAATTTTCTTGGCTTCCAGAAGCGCTTCTTCCGCTTTGTCGTAATCCTGAGTTTCCATATATTTTTCTGCAGCCGCAATCGCTGCTTCATAGGAGTTTCCAGAATTCATCGACCGGCCCATCCAGCTGCCAAGGCCTACCCCGGCAGCGACGACTGCAGCCGTGCATCCAATTAAGATTCCTTTTTTGGCGCCTTTGGAAAGGCCGCCTTTCTTTTCGGGAGCCGGTGCTCCGCAGTTCATGCAGAACTTCATGCCGTCTGGAATTTCTGCTTTGCATTTTGGACATTTCATATGGGTTCTTCCTGCCTTTTCTTCTCTTTTCACTACCGTAGAAACCGCCGTTTCCCGGTCTGCCTTCAAGCCTTGCGAAGGTTCGCCAGGAAATGCGTGCTTTATCTTTAACCGTTCTTTGTGCCGGTTGATTTGTTAGGACACTCCGAGCCTTTCCTCCGCTGTGATGTATAGGAAAGGCTCGAATTCGATCTAGATATAATCGTAATTAAAATTTACTGCCTTTCTTCGTTTCCCAAAAAGAAGGGGTGATTCTGTCGGCTTTCGAACTTGTTTTTGCCCAATCTGCGCAGTTTTTGTGTCGTAAGTTTTCCATTCTCTCGCATGCCCTGGATCATCCGCTCGCGTTCCGACCGTCCGATTGGCCGATCCGGGTGTAATTCTTTCTTCGGTTTCTCTGGCTCTCACAGCGCCGGCCTTTTTTCGGAACAGAATTTCCGGTTTGGTCCTGCAAAAAAGAGCGCCTTCCAAAAGCGCCCGGATCCTCTCCAAAGAAAGGGTTCGTCTTTGAAGATCTCTTCTGTTTGAGCTCAGAGCAGAATTTTTACCCCTCCAAAATTCAGTTTTCTCGTACTTCTATACTGAAAACCAGATACAGGTTCGGTTCCCCCGATCGCTTCTCTTTATCGCTGAGAAGCGAAGGAATCGAATTCGCGTTCCGTTCCTGGTTTCTCAGGGAAAAAAGGAGGAAATACATTATGCATTACGACTATGCAGAAGAAACCCATAAATGGGTTCTGGATGCGTTTGAAGAAATCGGCATCCACAAATTCGACGACACGAACGACGGCCTGATCCGCTTCTCCATGCTTGTGCCGAAGTCCAAATTCAGAGCCTACGATTTCGCGATCCGGCTGTGCGATCATACCCTCACCATGTACATGATCGCTCCCTTCCGCGGGGATGACAGCGATCGCAAAATGATGACGAAACTGGCTGTTCTTCAGACGAATGCCAACTACGGGCTGCGCAACGGAAACTTCGAAATGGATTTGCGCGATGGAGAAATCCGCTACAAAACGTACATCAACCTGGAAAACAGTACCGTAAATCCAGACGTGCTCGATGACGCGATCCACATGTCCATCGCCGCCTTCGACGTCTATGGAAAGGATATGGCGAAGATCGTCTATGGATTCGGTCAGGAATCCGAAGACGAAGAATTGGATGACGAAAAAGACGAAACGGAATCCGTTTCCGTCCACAGCGATTCCCCGATCCGCCGGCTGCGCGCGAAAATCATCGAGGCGCTCGAGATGCAGCCGACAGAAAACTTCTTTGAACATCTTTATCAGCTCTTTGGCGGCGAATCCCCCGAAGGGGAAACCGCGGACCCGGAAACCGTCATCGATCTGGTTGCGGAAACACTCGATCTGCCCCCTACAAAGATTCTGGAAACGATCATGGACACGCTTCGCGAGTTCAGCGGGGAGTAAGAGGCCGGATCGGCTGAACCCATCCGCAAACCAGACGGATCCAGAAGGTATTTTTCTCGTCTGAGGCTTTCTGATCTGGTGACGCTCAAATACCACAAAACCATGCAAGGTACAGCTCAAAAAGCTGTACCTTGTCTGTTTTCGGATGTCCTGTCCGTCTGGATCTGTCTTTTGAGGAAAGATTTACAGAATATCTTGCTTTTTACGCTATACTTAAAGCAAGGAATTATACATATGACAATTGGTGACCGTCTTAAATACATTCGAATTCAGCGCAAGAAAACTCTTGAAGAAGTCGCGGCAGCCGTCGGCGTCAACCCGACTTCCATTTCCAAATACGAGACCAACCGCATCAAGAACATCCCCCAGAAAAAGCTCGAAGAGCTTGCCCGCTATTTTGACGTCTCCATTTATTACATTCTGGGACTGACCGATCCGGGAGACGCTTCCCCTCTGATTCTTTCGATTGATGAACAGATGCTCGTTGAAGACTATCGAAAGCTTTCCCATGAGGATCAGGTCACCGTGCAGATTCTGGTCAAGCGGCTGCTTGAAGTGGCGTCCGATCCGAAGGATTATGTGCAGCTGACGCTGTGACCTTTTCCTGCCAGATCCTGTTCTTTATCCAAAACAGACAGAAGAATCCGGATCCATCTGGATCCATAATTTCTAGCTTCGCAAATTTATAGCTTTACGCTTCGCGAAAAAAGCCGCAGTCCGACACATCGATCGTGTGTCCAACTGCGGCTTTCGTGTTTATCAGAGATTCAACAGGAACGAAGAAACCGGGCTGGAAACGGTCTTCCTTCCAGTTCTGTCCTATTCTTCGGCTTTGAGTTCCTTTACGGCTTCGCCGAGAACTTTGCCGATGGAATCGTGAATGACCAGATCCGCCTGATTGTCATACGGGGTGCTGTCCCGGTTGATCAGAACAAGGTAGCGGCCGCGGAAATACTGCAGAAGTCCGGCTGCCGGGTAAACCTGAAGGCTGGTACCGCCAACGATCATGCAGTCAGCCTGAGCGATAGCCGAAACCGCCTGGTTCAGAACGCTGCCGTCCAGGGATTCTTCATACAGAACGACATCCGGTTTAATGATGGCGCCGTCTTTCGGATCTCTTGGAATGCCGTCCTGATCGCGGTTTTTCATCGTTTCTTCGAGCGTGAAAAACGTATGGTCTTTCGTACAGTAGTTGCGCAGAACGGATCCGTGCAGTTCCAGCACGTTGAGCGATCCGGCTTTCTGATGCAGACCGTCAATGTTCTGGGTAATTACGGCTTTCAGCTTGCCCATCTTTTCCAGATCCGCCAGCGCGTAATGCGCGGCGTTTGGAACGGCGTCGAGATAAATCATTTCATTGAAGTAGAAATTGAAAAATTCCTTGGGGTGACGGACAAAAAACGAATGGGAAAGCATCGTTTCCGCTGGATAGGGATACTTGTTTTCCTTTTTCTCTCCATAGAGACCCGTCGGAGAACGGAAATCTGGAATATTGCTTTCGGTCGAAACGCCGGCTCCGCCAAAAAAGACAATATTGCTGGAATCGCGAAGAATATCTGTAAGCGTCATATGGCTTTACTCCTTTATTTTCCTGCCTGGGCAGCCGTCAGGCTGAAAAAAGACCGGAAGAAAATCTCTCCCGGTCTGATTATAAATCTAGTCTTCTTTTTTAATGATGCCGACGGTGAATTTTCCGTCTTTGATATCTACATAGATATCGGCGTCGTTCATGATGCCTTCTTCAATCATCTTACGGGCGATGTCCGTTTCGAGATAACGCTGAATGTAACGCTTCATTGGACGAGCACCAAAGACAGGGTCTACGCCGTTTTCGGCGATCTTGTCGTAGGCTTTGTCGCTGACATGCAGGCGAATATTTTTTTCAGCCAGACGATGTTCGAGTTCGCCGACGAACTTGTGCGCGATCTTGATGAAGGCTTTGTCATCGAGTGCGTTGAAGACCACGATGTCATCAATACGGTTGATGAATTCTGGACGGAAGTGCTTCTTAACTTCTTCCATGTATTTCTCATGGAGAATTTCCGGTTCCTTGGCATACTCAAACGCATACTGAGCGCCGAGGTTGGACGTCAGAATGATAATCGTATTCTTGAAGTCGACGGTAACCCCCTTGGAGTCGGTGATACGGCCGTCATCGAGGATCTGCAGCAGAACGTTGAAGACATCCGGATGGGCTTTTTCTACCTCATCAAAGAGGACGATCGAGTACGGATTACGACGAACGGCTTCGGTCAGCTGACCGCCTTCTTCGTGTCCAACGTATCCAGGAGGCGCTCCGATCAGACGGCTCACAGCGTGTTTCTCCATATATTCCGACATGTCGATTCGTACGATATGACGTTCATCATCGAACAGCTGCTGTGCCAGCGTCTTGGCGACTTCGGTTTTACCTACGCCGGTAGGACCGAGGAACAGGAAGGAACCGATCGGCCGGTTTTCATCCTGAATCTGCGCTTTGGAACGAAGGATGGCATCGACAACCAGATTGATCGCATGATCCTGGCCGACAACGCGTTTTTCCATTTCGTTCTGGAGATTGAGCAGTTTCTTGCGTTCGCTCTCAACCAGACGGCTGACTTCTACGCCGGTCCAGCGGGAAATAATCTTGGCGATCATTTCTTCGTTGACGGTTTCCTGAATCAGAGCATCTTCACCGGCTTCTTCTCCCTGACGGGCAGCAATGCGGGCTTCGAGCTCAGGAATTGTTGCGTAGCGCAGTTTGGCTGCATCTTCGTAGCGGGCTTCGTTCTGGGCAGTTTCCAGATCGAGCTTGGCTTTTTCAAGGGCCTGCTTGTCTTCTTTTGCGAGTTCAATTTCACGCTTTTCGTCTTCCCACTTGGAGTAGAGTTCATCACGCTTGGATTGCAGACGGCCCATTTCTTCTTCAATTTCTTTACGGCGTTCCGCGGCTTTCTTATCGTCTTCATCCATCAGAGACGTTTTCTCAATCTGGAGAAGCATGATCTTACGCTGCAGTTCGTCGAGTTCCTGCGGCATGGATTCCATTTCGACTTTCAGCGTCGCACAGGCTTCGTCGACCAGGTCGATGGCTTTATCCGGCAGGAAACGGTCGGTAATGTAACGATCGGAAAGCGCGGCGGCAGCAACGAGCGAATCGTCGTTGATGTGTACGCCATGGTAGGATTCAAAACGGTCTTTCAAACCGCGCAGAATGGAAATGGTATCTTCTACGTTTGGTTCCTTGACCTGAACCTGCTGGAAACGGCGTTCGAGAGCCGCATCCTTTTCGATGTATTTGCGGTATTCGTTAAAGGTGGTGGCACCAATCATGTGCAGTTCGCCGCGTGCCAGCATTGGCTTGAGCAGGTTGGCTGCATCCATGGAACCTTCGGTCTTGCCGGCGCCGACCAGGTTATGAATTTCATCAATAAACAGAATGATCTGACCCTGAGACTGTTTGACTTCATCCAGAATGGCTTTCAGTCGTTCCTCAAATTCGCCGCGGTATTTCGCGCCGGCGATCAGAGATCCCATATCCAGTTCGATCAGTTTCTTGTCTTTCAGAGATTCTGGAACATCATCCTTGAAAATACGCCATGCGAGTCCTTCAACAACAGCCGTTTTACCAACGCCTGGTTCACCAATCAGAACCGGGTTGTTTTTGGTTTTACGTGAAAGGATCTGCATCATCCGGCGGATCTCATCATCACGTCCAATGATTGGATCAATTTTGCCTTCGCGTACTTCAGCGACCAGGTCGCGTCCATATTTTTTCAGGGCTTCAAGGTTTTCTTCAGAATTCGGGGTATCCATTTTACGTCCTCCGCGGCGTTCCAGTTCAGCCTGGTAGCACTGCTGCTCGGTCAGGTTGAAAATCTGAACCAGCTTGCGGGAGATATACGACTTGTTGAACATCAGAGCAATCCAGAGCGTAGCCGTACTGAGGTAGGTCTCTTCGTGTTCCGCTGCCCATTTGGACGCGGTCTCGATGGACTTCTGAACTTCATTGCTCAGGTTGATGTTCGCGGAGCTGGATTTAACGATATTCTTTTCTTCTTCACGGATTACGGAAAGAGCAGTCTGCGGATTCACATTCAGCCGATCAAACAGGCCTTTGAGAGTACCGTCTTTGAACATCGCCTCGAGAACATCAATCGTATCCACGCTGGCATGAGATTTTGCTTTCGCATCATTCATGGCTTCAACCAGGATCTTCTGAAGATTCTCGGACATCTTATCAAATTCCATACTTTCCCTCCTTGTCTATCTAACATCCTCATTATAGGCGCAGGACTTCATTCCCATTTCGAGGATGCCTAAAACATTTATCACTCCGCAATGCAGACCGCCTAAGCCCGTCCTGTACACTGAAACGCTTCCTCTAGCTCGTCAGTTTCAGCATTGTGTACAGGCCTGGCATCGTTTAAAAGCACATTGACCGTATTTCTATTCGGGCAAAGCCTCATAACCTCTTCTTTTTAAAGACTACAGTGATCTTAGCGAGTTCTGCTCGATCCGATGGAAGCCCATTCCCCCAGAAGTAATGCCTTCAAGCCCGGTTTCTTTTTTTTCTGGACGTATTTGGCTTAGATAAACCGCTGACCAGAATTCAATTTTAGTCCCGGCTGCGAATGTTTTCTTTTTGTTCAGACTGCGCTTTCCAGAGATGATCCTGCACGTCATTCGCTCTTCCATTAAAATTTAAATTCCATAATATTTCACAGTCTGGAGAATAGACATGCCCATTTCCGACAACAAAACAATCATTCGACTCGATTCCCAATTTTTCCCGGACGCTCAGTTTCGAAAAGCCGTCTGCAAGCAGTGCAAGCTGAAGGAAGGCGATGTTCTGAGTCTCGATATTCTTTCCCGGATCGAAAACCTCGACCTCTCCTCCCTTTTTATTGACAGTCTGGAAGGCATTGAACATTTCCGCTATCTCAAAAAGCTCGACGTCAGCCTCAATTTTTTGAAAGCGCTCGATATTTCCAGCCTCGTTTATCTGGAAAATCTCAACTGCGATGGCAATTACCTCACCGAGCTCACCCTCGGTTCACATGAACACCTGCGCAAGCTTTCCTGCCGGGAAAACCGGTTAACCTCTCTGAACTTAAGTGAAGTGCCGGCGCTCACGTCTTTATCGTGTCAGGAAAACCGCCTGCGCGGACTGGATCTGCGTGCCTGCCCCAACATTGAAAAAGTCCGCGTGTACGCCAATCCGCTGCGTCAGCTTTTCGTCGATGGATGCTCCCGTCTGCGCAAGCTCGACTGCCGCTGCGGCCGTCTGCAGTCTCTCGTATTCAAATCCAGCCCCGCATTAAAAGAACTCTTCTGCTCCGAAAACCTTCTGACGGAACTCGATGTAAAAAGCTGTCTGAATCTGCAGGTTCTCGACTGCTCCAGCAACCTTCTTTCTTCTCTGGATCCAGGCAACCTCGAAAACCTTACCGAATTCAACTGTTCCGATAATCAGCTCAAGGAGCTGACCGTTTACCCATGGCAGGATCTCATCGATTTTGACTGCTCGAACAACCAGCTTCATGAACTGGAAATTGTTACCTTTGAAGAACTCGAAAAAATCGACTGCTCCAGCAACGATCTCGAAAAGCTGACCGTAAACGACTGTCCCTGGCTCATGTACCTCAAATGCCAGCACAATCATCTGAAGACGCTGAACATTCTCGACTGCCCGGATCTCGCCCATCTCAACTGCTCCGATAACCAGATTACGCAGCTGAACATTAACGACTGCATTTCTCTGGTCAGTCTCAACGCCTCCAGAAACGACCTTAAGGAAATTGATCTGCGGGAGTGCGAACAGCTTTCCCACGTCAACGCCGATCATAACGTCCGCGTTTACGCGAAAGACATTCCGTTAAACAGCTGAAGATCGTTTCATTCTTTCCATAAATCTATAAATCCGCTGCGGGGATCATTTATTCGATGATCCCCGTTTTTCTCTGCTTCTGAAAAGGGCGGACTTTTTTCTTCTGCTCAGTTTTTCAACGATTTTGACGAAAGACGATAGACGAAAGACGATATAAGAAAAGCGAGGCAACTTACTTAGAAGATCCTCGCAGTTTTTTTATGAATTCTCGCTTTTTAGAGCGGGCTTCTATCTGGTTTTGCTTAATAATCGGATCAGCCGAGATTTTCCTCTTCGTCATCGCTGGATTGGTCATCATCCAGAACTTCCATGCGGGCATAGGTGACGATCCATTCATCTCTGGCTGCCACGGATTCGGACTTGGTCAGAGGCGAATACAGCATCTGATCGAAGACGCTTTTCGGAGCGCAGATATTCTGGGCGCCGGCCTGAATGGCCATATGGAACTGACTGGAATCGGAAACGACGACCAGAACGCGATCAGGATCATAGTCTTCGTTGGGCGAATAGGCACCAGCCGTATTGAGGACGTCTTCAACGAGGCCTTCAATTGGTGCAAAGCGGGAAATCTTTTCAAGATCCAGAATGGTCAGCCACGCCTGGTTATGCATGGAGGCCATCGCCTGTTCGAGGGTAAAGATTCGGCCGCAGGCTGTCGGAATATGAAGCGTATGCGCGGCTTTGAGGGTCATGTAGCCCTGGGAATCCGCAGTGACCACGGGAATCAGACGCGGTGAGAATGCCTGCAGGTGTCTTCCCTCTTCAAGAATGCTGCGGAAGCTGGGAGCGATTGAATAGAGCAGGATATTCTGGCTTTCGCTCATGACTTCAAGAAGCGAATTCAGCGTCTCCTTGACGTTTTTATTCGATCTTGAAAAATCCATGGGTTCGGTATAGACACCGCTCAGGGTAATCGCCTGATTGACTTCGAGAAATTCAGCGGGATCGATGGTCTGCAGGTAATACTTCACTAGAATGCCTTCTTTCCTTTGGTGTAGGTCATGACTACGTCGTAGTTCGGATCGAGAACGACGAGGTCAGCGTCCTTTCCGGCCTGGATGGAGCCTTTGCGATCGTTGACGCCAAGCAGAGTAGCCGGGTTGATCGTTACGGAGTTGATGGCGGAAAGCCATGGAACCCCGGCTTCTTCAAGAACTTTCAGACCTTTGTTTACGTTCAGTGTGGAACCGGCAAGTCCGCCTGTGGATGTCAGGTGAGCGGATCCGTCCGGCATCAGTTCGATTTCGTTTCCGCCAAAGAGAACCTTAGTTCCAGTCGGCAGAGATTTAACCATCAGGGAGTCAGTAACCATGATGGCGAAGTTTGGACCTTTGGCTTTGTAGAAGTCGAAGATCGCTTCTTTTGTGGAATGGTTTCCGTCACAGATCAGTTCGCCGTATACGTCACTGAAGCGGAACGCTGCACCGACCAGTCCTGGTTCTCTGTGATGGAATTTGGTCATGCCGTTGTAGACATGCGTCATGGACATCGCGCCGTTGGCTACGCCAAGCAGTGCCTGTTCATAGGTGGCTCCGGAGTGACCCTGGCTGACTACAATGCCGTGATCCACGCAGAAGTGAGTCAGTTCATAGTCGCAGTCATGTTCGGTGGCCATGGTGATCAGCTTGATCAGATGATCGGAAGCTTCGTAGTAGCGCTTGAACTGTTCTACGTCCGGTTTTACGCAGTATTGTTCCGGCTGAGCGCCCTTATACACCTGATCAAGGTACGGACCTTCGAAATGGATACCGAGAATTTCAGCGCCTTCGTAGCCTTCGCGTACGACTTTGGCGACGTTCTTAACCGCAGCCGTCAGAACTTCTTCAGACTGGGTGATGGTTGTCGGCAGGATGCCGGTAACGCCTTCGCGAACGATGTTCTTCATCCAGTTGCGCAGGCCTTCTTCCGTAGCGTCATTGGTGTCCCATCCATAGGCGCCATGGGTATGCTGATCGATGAAGCCAGGAACGATGCGCAGATCGCCATAGTCTTCGTCAACAGGCAGGGTTTCGTAAGGGAGAATCGCTTCAATCTTTTCGCCATTCGTCTTGATCTGGCATGGCATGAAAGTATCAACGACCCATACTCTACGGCTTTGAATAATCATAAAATGTTTCCTCCGTGATCCAGTTCTGCTGGATCCTTGTATGGGTCAAAAGGCAGTCGTCCGGCTGCCCTTTGACAATGATCACCATTTATTTTATCCAGTTTCTGCCCTTGTAAATGTTAATAATTACAAATTTGTCAAAAACGATAAACAAGCATTTGATTCGCTACAGCTTTCAAAAACAGGATTATTCCATTAACCGGCGTTCGTAATTTCCAAGGGCTGCCTTGGTCCGGTTGAGCAGAAGGAAAGCTTTCGGATCGTATTCCTGAATCAGCTTTTTCATGTAACGGACTTCGTAGCGGTTCATGACGCAGAGAAGAATTTCCTTGTCGTCGCCGGTATAGGCGCCGTTGCCTTTCCACCAGGTTACGCCGCGGTGGATTCGATCGAGAATAACGTGTTTCAGTTCGGGGTTCGAGGTAATGATCATAGCTGTCATCGAAATGTTCTGCAGGTGTACCTGGTCGCTGACAAAGTACATGATGACGATGAACAGCGTGGAATACAGAGCGTTTTCCAGACCGTAGATCGAAATGGCGAACAGTTCAACGAACGCGTTAACGATGTAGGAAATCTTGCCGACGGAGAATCCGGGTTTGGTTACCGAGAAATAGACGCCGAGAATATCCAGACCGCCTGCGCTGCCCGCAGACTGCAGGCAAAGACCGATGCCAAGACCGCCAAGGATCGCACCAAAGATAACGTTGGTGAGCGGATCCGCGAAGATCGGGGTTGTTGGAACGCTTAAGAAAGAAAGCAGAGTCGACTGAATCAGAATGGAAAGAATCGTTTTGAAAAGGAAGCTCTTGCTTAAGGCTTTCCAGGCCAGGATGAACAGCGGGATGTTCATCAGGGTGTTAAAAAGACCGGACAGCTTTACGGAACCGCAGATTATCTGCGAAGCGATCTGGGCGATACCGATCAGGCCGCCCGTATTGAATTTCCAGGGGGAAATAAAGACGTTGACGCCAATTGGAAAAAGAATGCTGCCGACGATCAGCAGAAAATACTGATACGCTTTGTGCTTTGTAAATATCTTTTTCTTTTTGGGTTCAAGATGTTTTGCATCTTTTGGCATAACAGGATCGGACTGCAGCGTGCCGTTTTGGTTGGGGGATGAATTCACGTTGGTATACCTCTGTTTCTTTTCTTATCGACAGAATTTTTCTTGTTTGTTACCAGACCAAGACCGTCTCCTGTCTCTGACGGTTTTTCGTTTCGATTTTTGGGGCGTTCTGGGAACCCATCGTCTGTGCATGGATGAAATCCTCAGAACTGCACAAAACCAAAACGAAGGCAGGAATCATAAATTCCTTGTTCAGTTAAGCAACTCATCTTATTTAATAAGTATTTAAATCTTAAGTCAGGGTTTTGGCTCTTTCAAACGGGCTGACCCTCTAACCGCGCCGCTCGTTTTCTGACCAAAAAGGCGATGTCTTTGGGGGAAAGGACTAGTCGTTCAAACATTGGACGCGTTTTCGTCCGTCTGTATTTTGCAATGGAAAAGCCTGTATTCTGACGTGCTTTTTGGAAGCGAACCAGCTCAGCTTCGGGTTTTTTTGTACTCTCCTCTTCCTTCGGTTTTTTGAGAAAGCCTTCCATATTCGAATGGCTTGCTCAGAAAAGAAGAAAAAGATCGTTCTGAATTTCCGCCTTCTGACGTCCGTTCACTCACTGCAACTGGAAAGCTTGCCGGAGGGGTTCGCCGGCTGTTCTGAATCTTTTCTGAGCAGTCTGTATGCGGTTTGTGACGCACCTCAAAACCGCCGGCTGTCCAGATTTTCTCGCGTTTTACGCCTTTGCTGGATCGTCTTCCGTTTTGCCGCCTTTTAAAATGGCGGAACCCGGCAGAAGCCGAAGGCCTTTGGGAAGCTTGTTGGTAATACGGCCGGCTGAGCTTTTTCCAAAGCCGTAAGGAATGCCCTGATAGCACAGCGCGCGAAAGCCGGCAGGCGCCTGAAGCGGAAGCTGCTGACCATGGTAATATGCATCCATTTCTTCGAGCAAGGTTTCCGTTTTCGTTTTCAGATGACGGGCGGCCGTTTCACTCAGATAAAAGGCGAAATCCGGTTCAAAGCGTTTGCGCAGCACGCTGCCGATTAAAACGCCCTGACGAATCACCTTTCCCTTTTTCAGATTCAGAAACGGATGATTCATCCCAAAGACCAGACTTTCGTCTTTTCGCTCGATCACGTGATAAAACGAATAGCCGCATACGCCGCGCTCATCGGCTTCTAGCTGTTCATCCAGAAAGGAAGCGGCTTCCTTAGGCAGCTTGTCTGCAGAGAGCCAGAGGCCCTTTGACCCTTTCCCCTTTTTTCGAGAGCTGCTGACTGGTTCAGCACTTTCTTCGGACTCGCCCGTTTTCATAAAGCGCGCCATAAAGTGGCCTTCCCCGCCATCCATGGGAAAGACGCGGCGAACCAGAGCGGCTTTCGAAGCATCCAGTCCATTTGTCGCAAAGCCTTCTCTTCCCCAGATCACATCGACCGGAAGAAGTTTTGCATCTTCAAACGTGGAAAGAAGCCAGGCGACATTCCCCTCGTTTTCCTCTGGCGCATACGTGCAGGTGGAATAGACGAGTTCGCCGCCAGGTTTAAGCGCCTTCCAGGCTTCTTTCAGGATGTCCTTCTGTCTGGCCGCGCAAAGCAGAACGTTTTCGATCGACCAGTCGTCGCGGGCGATTTCATGCTTTTTCATCATGCCCTCGCCCGAGCACGGCGCATCGACCAGAACTTTGTCAAACAGACCTTCCGTCTGCGAGCAGATCGACGGACTGTCCATATTGGTCACACAGACGTTTTCCGCGCCCATGCGTTCCAGATTGCCAGCCAGAATCTGCGCTCGTTTCGGATCGATCTCATTGGAAACGAGAAATCCGTTCCTGCCAAGTTTCTCCGCGATCTGCGTGCTCTTGCTTCCGGGCGCGGCGCACAAATCGAGAACGGTATCGTCCGGCTGCACATTCAAAATGGAAACGGCACCGGAAGCGGACGGTTCCTGCAGGTAAATCAGCCCCTGCAAGTGTTCCGGCGTTAGTCCCGCTTTCTGATGGATGTACCAGGTATGATCCGCAAACGGCGACACCTCCGAAAGAAACGGCAGATTTTTCCGGGTGATCTGTGGATCCTGCTTGGAGGAACTGATGCGAAGTCCCTGATAAAGCGGAGTCGAAAGACTGTTCTGGTAGGCATCAAATTCGTCACCCAGTAAAGTTCGCATTCGTTTTTCATATAAGGATTCAAGCTGTTCCATAGGACGATCTCTCCTTTCCTGAAGCAATTGGACAAAAATGCGTACGGCGTATAAACCGAATACGCGCTGTATTTGTCTTCAATCCTTGAACAAAGTGAAATAAATCTTCGAGTTTGTCAAATAATTGTGAATTTACTCGAAATATGCGCGCTGCTCTTCCTGTCCTCATTGTATCGAGCCCATAGCTTCGTTCATTTTAAATGACTTTTTATCTTTTAAACGACAAGAAAGGCCTTCGTTTTCAGATGGCCTCCGTGTTCAGATTTCTGACAGTCTATAGATTTCCTTTAGCGGGAAAAATACTGTTCCGGCCGGACGCGGCAGGCGTATCTGGAGCACGTCGCCGGTGCGTTCCAGCCGCAGCCAAACGCAAAATCCGCCGTAGAGGAAAAGTAAGACGCGACGTCTTCAAACGAGCTTTTGATTCGAAACAGCTCGATATGGGTATGCGGACCGGTGGAATTTCCCGTATTGCCCGATTTGGCCAGAAGGTCTCCCTGACGGACCTGCTGACCGGCACGAACGTAAAGGTTCGATGAGAGGTGGGCAAAGGTAATTCCAAAAAGACCGTCTTCGGTGATCCCGATCATACAGAGCGAATTCCCCGCTCCGGCTGGATAGCCTATCCAGTTTCCCAGATACCCGCCGCTGTCTCCCACAGGGGCATTGGCGTACACAATCACGCCGTCGGTCGGCGCATAAATTGGCGTATACATATTCAAAGCCAGATCCATGCCCAGATGCATCTGTCCAGAAGGATACGCCCAGGTCCCGGCAGAGATTACGCCTTTGGCAGGCATTTGAAGGCGAAGGCTGTCGCCATGGTCTTTGAGAAATTCATCTTCATAGTCGTAAGCCGGGCAGGCTCTGGAAAATCCGCCCTCCATATTTTTTTGACTCTGGGCAGACGCAGCAGACGGCTCCAGCACAGGCTGTGCTTTCTTATGGGGAACTGCCTCGTTTTCTCTGGCGAGCGGAACAGAAGAATTTGGAAGACTCCATCCAGCCATTCCTCCAGATCCGTCGATCGGAGTCTTTAGTCTGCTCGGATCAAAGTCGTCTTTGTATTGGCGGGGAGCTTTCTCTCGGCTTTCGGTCTGGTCTGTTTGAGATGATTCGGCTGCTGGATCCGGCAGCAAAGCGGAAGATGAAGAGGACTCGAGCTGCGGCTCGTTTAAATCGCCTGCATCGTTCCGTTCACCAGAAGATGCTTCTCGCTTCGTTATAGAGACCGAATTATTCGAAATGGAAACCTGTTCGTCTAAAACAGAAGGACGCGAAGCCGGAAGCTGAATCTGACTGCCTGCCGTATGAAGCAGAGCTTCCTCTATCGCTTCTTCATGATTTTCCGGCTGCGCAGGTGCGAGGCGTTCCTGTAAAGACTGAAACAGACGATCCAGCCTGCGCAGACGGATCGTCTGCTCACGCATTTCGTTCTGGATGTTTTCCAGACGGTTCTGTTCTTCCTGTCGGCGATTGAGCGCCTGTACTTTCTTTTCGATCCGTTTCAGCCCTTCCTCATTTCGCCGCAGTTTTTCAAAAAGGTCTTCACGCAAACCGCGCAAAAGACGCAGAACCAGCTGAGAAGGCAGATCGAAATCTTCGGAAGCGAGAGAATTCTCTGCTTCTGCATTTTTTGCGGGACCCTCCGATGGATTATTCAATGGGTCCTCATCCGGATTGCCTGCAGTTTCTAATTGTTCGGAGTTCAAGGCGAAGCTTTTT
The DNA here is from genome assembly GCF_020969955.1 of Allobaculum fili. Lineage (NCBI taxonomy): Bacteria > Bacillati > Bacillota > Erysipelotrichia > Erysipelotrichales > Erysipelotrichaceae > Allobaculum > Allobaculum fili. Next base: position 102,982 of record NZ_JAHDSX010000003.1, read on the forward strand.
TCCAGAGAAGATCCTAGGGCGGAGCAGTTTTGATCTGTCGCAAGAGATTGAGCGGCTGTCAAAAACGGCCGGCTGACCGCTTCTTTTGGCAGCCATTCTCCGCACGGACCAAGGCTGATGGCCCCAGCCATCAGAAGGCAGATTTCTTTTTTCCGAAACGCCTGCAGAAAAATCGGTCCAGATACAGGAGCTGGGTTCCGGATTTTCTGTTTTGAAACCGTCTTGGAGCGTCTGGAAAGAAAATTGTTCAGGCTGGAGTTCCTGTATCTCTTATATCTCTTAAAAATGGATCGCTTTGGATGCGACTTATGGATTCGTGTTTTCATGCCCGGTTATACGAACCGCAAACCTGCACAAAATCATTTCCGACATAAAGAAAAGGCAGCTCTCCGCAATGGAAAGCTGCCTGATGGTTTCAAAGTGGTGCCGACGATAGGACTTGAACCTACGACCTACGCGTTACGAGTGCGTTGCACTACCAGCTGTGCTACGTCGGCGCCCTGCTATTGTAGCACAGGAATTTCAGAATCAAAACGAAAATTTCAATTCCTTCCTAAAGGAACGATCTGCTCGGGACTTCTGGAGGAGCCGGGCATCAAAAAAAAGAAGGATCTCTGCGGAAACCATCCGTTTTGATCCTTCGTATTCATTCATCTCTGTATTATCTTGTCTGTTCTGTCGGCTTCTACTGACCAAGCTGGCTTTGGAGGTCGGCGATCTGGGCATCGTACTGCTGAAGAATGTCATCGGTACTCAGACCTTCTTCGGCCAGAAACTGCGCGTAATTGTCCCGGTCTGTACGCAGGGAATCGAGCTGTGCCTGAAGGGCATCCGTATTGTCTGCGGGCTGTGCAGCTGGATCAGAAGGATTTTCGCTGATCGGCTGTCCCGATACGTAGTCGTTATACACCTGAGTAAACGTTTTGCCGGTGGTGACTTTCATGGCTTCATCGATTTTGTTGCGCGCATCTTCTTCGAGCGCGTTAAAGACGTCGATTTTATCCACAATGGTGGCGCGCGTTGCTTCGTCTGCCGCGTTAAAGCCCTGGGCGAACGAAAGCAGATCCGCAAATTCCGGATTATCCACGGAAAGTGTATTGTCCTTCATTTCCGCAAGCAGATCCGTAAAGGATTTGCCGGTGTGCTTTGGATTAAGGAAGTACTCATCGATTTCCGTTTTCTTGGCCGCCGGGAGCGAGTTGTAGTCGTTTTCGAGATTGACCAGATTTCGCTTCTGGGCATCCGACATCATCGAGAATTCATCCGCATAGTTCACAAGCCGCTTGTAGGCTGCGTCCTGATCGACGCTGGCTACATGGGCCGGATCATATACGGTGACTTTCCAGGCATAAGCGCCAAAGAGAACGCCAAGCACGATGACGGCGGCAAGGATGACCTTGAATTTGGTCGTCTTATAAAACGGAACGGCTGAGGCCGGCTTTTTCGCAGCGCCTTCCTCTTTCGTATCTTTCTTAACTTCATAGCGGCTCGGCTCCAGATCTTCCCCTTTCGAAGCCTGTGCCTTTCCTTTGGAATGGCGCTTTTTGTTTGGTCTGGAAGAGGGATGCGAGCGGGCAAACTGGTTTTCTTCTTCTTCGATACTGACCTGACCGCGTTCCTTGCGCAGCTGATCGAGCGCCGAAAGCATCGTTTCTTCCGCAACACGCCGCTGTTCTTCGGACATGGTTCCTTCGAGAGACGACGTCGTTACATCGCTGTCGTCTTCGGGAAAGAGAAGATATTCTACCTGCTTATCGAGCAGTTTCTGCGTATAATCATCAATTTCATTTTGATCCTTTGGAAAGGAAGAATCCGGATTTTCGGGAGTCTGGTTTTTATTCTGTTCTGAATCGGACATACCCATACACCTCCTGCGTTCTAACTGTAACACACAATACCGCCGGCTTCCCCCCCATCCTGCTGCACCAAAATACAAAGGCTGTCTTCCTTATCTTTTCAAAATACGAAAGGCCCTTTTGATTTACGGCCGTCTGGCAAGACGAAACTAAAGTTCGGGAAAGTCAGTTTTCTGGTAACAAAGAGCCTATATTTTACCAGCCCTTTTGGATCGTGCATGAAAAAAGTCCTGAATTCCTACATTTTCGAATCCGTTATCAAAGTCAACTTTTGTTCATTGTTTTATTCATTAAATCCATAAATTTCAGTCTTTTTCGGGCGATCCGCTCATCCGGATTTGACGGTTCGGCCGATTGGCATAAGGGAATGTTCTTTCTATAATGAAGTCAGATTTAGTGAAATTCATGATAAAGGAGCAAAGGTATGCATACCAACTATGACTGCTTTGAAGATGAACTGATCGAATCCATTGCCCAGCCGATTCTTGAGGCTCTGCTGTCCCTTCAGGACGAACTTGCAGACCCTTATGCAGAGTCAAAAATTTCGATTGTCCCCCACGATTTCCATCCCGCCGATCTGGATGCGGAGGAAGTCTTCCCCATGGATCTGCCTGCAGAGACGGACACGGAAGTTCGACAGGTCATGATCAACTGTGATTTTGACGAAAATCTTCCAGGATTATCCGATGATTTTCTCGAAAAACTGCAGGATTACTTACAGGAAAAGCTCGACGAACTGTCCATGCCCCGTGTTCTGCACTAAAGAGAAGCGATTCTGCCAGATTGTTCTTATGTCTTTAAGATTTTGCGTTCGGCGCGAATCCATGTTTTAATGTCGTCATGCGGATGTGGTGAAACTGGCAGACACTCTAGACTTAGGATCTAGTGCTTCGGCGTGCAGGTTCGAGTCCTGTCATCCGCACCATAAGAAAGCAAGCCCGTCAGATTGAATCTGTTCGGGCTTTTGTTTTGCCTGCGTGATCAATAGATCCGCAGATCTGCGCCGTTTCGTGTTTTTCAAAAAGAAAAATCCGAATTCGCCGGTCCGTACGAATGAACGAATTCGGATAGAAAGTTTCAAATCAGATTCTTCGGCCTGTCGTCTGCATTGTCCTTCGACGCTTCTGCAAACGACTTTTCGGCTTTACTCAGAACCGGCTTATTTCTGAAAGAGCGGTTTTGGTTCCAGGCACATGAGCAGAGCCATCTTGAACGGGCCGTTGACCTGAATGGCGTGGCGGCCGTTTTTGGCAAAGAGAATTTCTTCGCCGGCATGAAGAACATGCTCGACCCCTTCATAAATTACCGTGGCTTCGCCTTCGAGCCCAAAGAGCAGAGCTTCGCCAGGCGCCGCGTGCTCGGAAAGACCGGTGCCTTCGTCAAAGGACATGACGACCAGTTTCATGCCCGGTGTGAAAAATACATCCCGGTTTACAATGGATCCGTTTTTGTACGGAACCAGATCTGCGAGTTTAAAAACCTCTCCAGGTGCAAGATTAAGATTCATGGATTCAGCATCTCCCGGCGCTATTTCTATATAAATAGCGCCTTTTTCGGTTTCTGTTCCCACAGGAACATTTTTCTCGGTCCAGCAGGCGTCCTGGGCGTTCAGTCGTACAACTTCCGTTTGCGAAGTGTGAACCGTCAGATCGCCGTCCATCACCCAGATCAGCTTGTTCTGACGATAGGTTTCCGGAGAAATATCCGTCTGGGCACCAAGAGAAAACACGATGGCCATCCCTTTTGCGTCTGGCAGAAGGTCGTGCGAAATGGTGCAGCCATCGATTGGCTGATCGTCTTTCAAAATGGAAAAGACAGAACCCGGTGTAATCATATGCGTTATCTCCTTTATCCCTGCAGTCGGCTATTTCATCGTCGCCGCTTTCTGGACAATTCCACCCTAGCATACCCGTATTGTTTTATCGAAACGTCCTGACCGATCCGTTTTTACGCATATGGCGCGAAAAAGAAACGAGCCGTTTCTTTGGTCCGCTCTCAAAAGAAAACGCGCTGTCCTTTCGCACGTTCTGGAAAGATAAAAAAAACACGCCAGGCGGTTAACCTGACGTGTAAATTGGCTTGGCTGGGGTACGTGGATTCGAACCACGGAAATGGCAGATTCAGAGTCTGCTGCCTTACCGCTTGGCTATACCCCAATGCGCTCATTTAAGATAATCCATATCTTGGAAGATTGCAAGGAATTCTTTTAAAAAAAGTGAAAAAAAGTTTCGGTAAATATTTTTGATTTATTTATGGTCCCTGCGCATATTCAGCAGTTTCCAGTCCATTTCAAAGCCGTTCTTCCGGCTTTCCCAACCTGCCGGTCCGGTCTGCATCCACGAGAACCGCGTTTTGCGAAAGGATAAGATCCAGCTTTTCTTTTCGGCTCAGCTGTTTCAGGTGCCATTCCCGGCTGAGGGCATCGTGCCGGCTCAAAAAGACTTCGTGATAGACCAGAAGGACCGGAAGACGGCTTCGCGTATACCGCGCGCCTTTTTTCTGGTTATGCGCCTTCAGGCGGCGAGGAAGCCGATTGGTGCTGCCCGTATAAAAGGTTCCGTCTCTGCAGCAGAGGATATAGACATACCAGAAGGGCTGGACAGCTTCCAGAACGGGATCAGGCGTTTCTATATTGCTTTGGGATGAGTCGGACTGAACCGATGAGTTCTGATCTTTTCGAACGCATTGCGCGTTTTGTTTTTTTCGTGTGGTCACAGTCCCAGTTCTCCCCTCTCCCGTTTTGAATTTTGCACAGACAGTTTCTGCCTTTTTGGATCCCGTTTCACCGATTGACGGATTCATTTACTGCCCGCAGATCTCTGCCAGTTTTTCCAGAAAGGCCGCTGTCTGTTCTTCCAGCTGGAAACGAAACAGAAATTCCTCGATCGCCTGATCCAGTTCAGAAAAAGTACGCAGCGAAAGAAAGCCGTCTTCGTTCTGTACCCAGACTTCATAGGAATCCTTATATTTCGACAGATGAACCGCATTCCTTGACCAACCCTTGGTCAAGGAATGCAGTTCGCCTTCTTCTTCGTGGATCCAGTACGCCTTCTCCTCCAGATTCAGGGCGCAAACCGCCGGTTTCAGGACGCTGTGCACAAAGGGTTTCCAATCTCTCTGCGCAGACGACTTTATCGTCTGGATCGGATCGGTATTTGAATCTTCCTTCATCTTTCTTCTTCCTTTCTTAGAACGGTTCCGCCCGCAAAAAGACTGCCGTGCCGCGTGCTTTTCATTTCTGCAAGGAGCAGTCCGGATCCATTTTGTATCCAGTCTGTCTCTCTTTGATCTTCCCGTTCAGGTATTGTTTTTCATGAATTGTTTTTCGGATTTGCGTGCTTTTCGGAACTGAAATGTATCCCGGATACGGTTTATGATCCGTTTCCAGCTTTCCTTTTATTTTTTCGTTTTTGTTTCCGGCGCAGGCGGCTGAAATACCCTCTTTGCCTGCATTTTGAAAGCTGTTTTCTGAAACATCTAGGAAAAGAAGGCAAAGCTTTTATAATAATCGCATTGTTTGTGAAATTTCCTCAGTCCAGCGCAGATCGTTTCCGGCTTTGCCTAATGCAAAATCGAGCCCGAACCGGATTTGCGAAGGCTGATCGTAACAGATCCCCAAACAGCCAGAATTTTTACTGGGTTTGGCGGAATCTTGAGGAGAGATAAGAAAATGAAAAAACAAGGTCTTGGTACCATTGCGGTACAGGGCGGCTATACTCCGGGAAACGGCGAACCCCGTCAGATTCCTATTGTACAGTCGACAACGTTCAAATACGCAAACGGCGATGAAATGGGCGCGCTTTTCAACCTCGAAGCTGAAGGCTACTTTTACACACGGCTTCAAAACCCGACCAACGACTCGGTAGCGGCCAAAATCTGTGCCCTCGAAGGCGGCAGTGCAGCGATGCTCACGTCCAGCGGTCAGGCGGCCAACTTCTTTGCGATCTTTAATATCGCCAACTGCGGCGATCATGTCGTCTGCTCCACATCCATTTATGGCGGAACGTACAACCTCTTCAATGTCACCATGCGCAAGATGGGCATTGACTTCACCTTTGTGGATCCGGACGCTTCCCCCGAAGAGCTGGATGCGGCGTTCCGTCCCAATACGAAAGCTGTCTTTGGCGAAACGATCGCCAATCCGGCGCTCACCGTTCTGGACATTGAAAAGTTCGCGGATGCGGCCCACCGTCATGGGGTGCCGCTGATTGTGGACAATACGTTCCCGACTCCGATTCACTGCCGCCCGTTTGAATGGGGCGCGGATATCGTCACCCATTCCACGACAAAATACATGGACGGACATGGTGCTGCCGTCGGCGGTGCAATCGTCGATTCCGGAAAATTCGACTGGACGGCGCATGCCGAGAAATATCCGGGACTGACCACGCCGGATGAATCCTACCATGGCATTACCTATACCGAACGCTTCGGTCTGGAAGGTGCCTATATCACCAAGGCCACCGCGCAGCTCATGCGGGACTTTGGAGCCATCCAGTCGCCACAGCACGCGTTCTACTTGAACCTGGGTCTGGAAAGCCTGCATCTTCGCATGAAACAGCACGCGATAAACGGCCAGGCGGTGGCGGAATTCCTGGAAAAGCATCCAGCCGTCAAGAGCGTTGAATACGCAGGGCTTCCTTCTTCCAAATACCATGCGCTCGCTCAGAAGTATCTTCCGGAGGGCGGATGCGGCGTTGTCTCCTTCCGTCTGAAGGGCGGTCGCGAAGCCGCACAGAAATTCATGGAAAACCTGAAGATCGCTGCTATTGAAACGCACGTAGCCGATGCCCGCTCCTGCGTTCTTCATCCGGCCAGCACCACGCATCGTCAGCTGACCGATGCGGAACTGGAGGCAGCCGGCGTATACAGCGATCTGATCCGCTTCTCCTGCGGCATTGAAGATACGCAGGATCTGCTAGACGACATTGCACAGGCGCTCGAGGCGACAGAAGCATAGTTTTCCTTTCCATTCGCTTTTATTCCCGTTTTGATTTTGATGTTCTGAACTTTTCCCGGATCGGCAGCTGCTGTCCTTACAGATAGGAACTGGGTTCTATCGTGCCGTCTCGTTCCTGTCTGAGGCCGCTTCTTCTGCCCGATCCGGTTTTCTTCCCTTTTGTATTTTGCAGCGCATTTCTCTATCGCCGTTTCGATATCATTTTTCTGTACCGTTTTGCAGAACCAGATCGCATCCTGGCGGACTTTATGTTTCCGGCTCTGGATTTTGTTCTGCCTCTGGCTTTTGGGTCCGGTCTCTTTTTGCGCAAAGGAGCACCATTAGAATCTGGACCTGACTTTGTACTTTTAGAAAGGAAGTCTGATTGTATGCCGATTAAAATTCCTGAACAGCTGCCGGCGACCAAAACGCTGGTCGATGAAAACATCTTTGTGATGACCGAAACCCGGGCGACCAGCCAGGACATCCGCCCGCTTCATATTCTTCTGCTGAATCTGATGCCGACCAAAATTGAAACGGAGACGCAGCTGGCCCGCGTGCTGGGCAATACGCCTCTGCAGATCGAACTGGATCTGCTGCAGACCTCTTCGTATGAGCCGTCTCATATTTCTTCTTCGCACATGCAGGCGTTTTATAAAACCTTTGATCAGATCAAGGATAAATACTACGACGGCTTTGTGATTACCGGAGCGCCGCTCGAGCATCTGGACTATGAAGAAGTCGACTACTGGAACGAACTTTGCAAAATTATGGACTGGTCGCTGACGCATGTCTTCTCCACCCTGCATATTTGCTGGGGCGCGTTTGCGGGGCTGTACTATCACTATGGCATCGGCAATGTGAAGCTTCCGGAAAAGCTGTTTGGCGTCTTTGAACATCACGTCGATCGTCCAAGTTCAATTCTGTTTCGCGGTTTTGATGACGTGTTCATGGTTCCCCATTCGCGCGGCATTGGTCTGCGCGAAGATCAGGTGCTCGCCTGCGACAAACTGAAAGTTCTCGCTTCTTCCGACAAAGCCGGTCTGTACTGTCTTTCTACAGAAGGGGGACGCCAGATTTTCGTAACCGGACACAGCGAATACGATCCGCGTACGCTCGAAAAGGAATACCTGCGCGATGTCAACGCAGGCGTTCCCATTCACGTTCCGGACAACTACTATCCTGGCGATGATCCGTCCAAGGATCCCGTCGTTCGCTGGCGTTCTTCCGGCAACCTGTTCTTTGCCAACTGGATCAACTACATCGTCTACCAGACGACACCTTACGATCTCGAACAGCTGCAGATCGTCAAGGAATTCATCAAAAACAAAAGCGCTCAGGATCATACGGCAGAGAAGTAGTCAGCCGGCTCTCTGAGTGATCCATACGAAAACAAATCCTTCACCTCTCGCCTTCTTCTGAACAGTGCGCAGGACAGGTTTCTGTTTTCCATTGGTTTGATTTTTGCGGCTTTTGTATAAAATCTGTACCTTTTCTGAATTTCGAAAAAATGTCTGTCCATTTGCGGGCAGACATTTTTTCTCTGCAATCCATTCGAATTCGTTCGTAAGCGTCAAATAAAAGACGGGTATTTTCTCGACCGCCTCCTTGGGATAATTCCTTTATTCAAGGAGGCTTTTTCATGGAATCAATCATCCCTGCAATCGATCTCGGTATCGATTTCTCCAAAGTT
>NZ_JAHDSX010000030.1:0-30185 GCF_020969955.1 Allobaculum fili
CGGATCCGAAGTATGAAGAAAACGATGAAGAATAAAAAATACGCCAAGCGGGATCTCGAAAGGGATCCCGTTTAGCGTATCTAATATTCAGTCTCGCGTATACCCGTCGATTGTTTGACACTTACGCTTTTTGATGTTTCTTTGGAATTCTTAACGACGGAATCCATCGCGTGCGTCAGCCACGCGATGGATTTGGCTAGCCGCTCGTCGGGCTGGTAAAAGTGATTGCCTGGATTTTCTTCGAACGCACAGTTCAGACCAGCCTGTGAAAAGTATTTGGACAAATCGCGGGTGATCGACTCCGTTGTCTTCAAATACGGATCGGAAGTTCTGGATTCTTTTGTCCCAATAGAAAAGTACAGCGCCTCTAAGGACGAGGGAATCTCCTGATTCTGGATCCATTCTGTCAGTTCGGGATACCAGAGAGAACCGGATACGCTGGCTGTACAGTCAAAACACGAACTGGAGAGAGCTCCATACAGAGCGAACAGACCGGCCATGGAATAGCCGATCAGCCCAGTCCAGGGGATTTCATACGTCAAAATCGATTTGGACCAGAGAAGAACGCGGCTTTCAATCCAGTTCAGATAGTCTTCTGCACGCCCGTTGAAAACAGAATCGGTTCCATGAAGCGTAATGCGTTCAAACCATGGAGAAAGATCGGCGTTCCAGTCAAATCCGGAAATCACCAGCAGGTTGAACGCTTTGGCCCCTTTTCGATGACAGGCCTTAAAGAAGGCTTCATAAAAGCTTTCCGTCTGCTGCTCGCTGTTCAGAATGAGAAGCGGCAGCGGCCGCTTGCCGTGAACAGCCAGCGTGAGAGTTCGGGAATCCAGGCTCGCAGTATAGAAGCGAACAGCAGGAGCCCCCGACCTGGTCAATCCTTCGGATGGGTTTTGAGAAAGCGTATCGTGACTCATCGGCCGATTCCTCCTCGTCTTGTTCTGAAAACCGGGGAATGCGGTAATAAATTACTGGGCCGCTGTTTTGTCCTTGGCCTGATCTTTTGCGTTTTCCATGACGACAACGGCCAGACCATCCAGAGACGTTTCCTTCAGTTCCATCGGCAGCTTTTTGCCGGTCAGGTTCATCGTTTTAACGACCATGTCAAAGGAAACACGGTTTTTCTTCACGTTGCGCAGATACTTGGCGAGTCGAGCCGCATCGACGGCGCGTGTGGACGCGACAGCGTTTCGCTCAATGCAGGGGATCATGACGTAGCCCATAACCGGGTCGCAGGTCAGACCCAGATGGTGTTCCAGTCCCATTTCTGCGGCGGATTCGATCTGTTCATTGCTCAAGCGGAACAGGGAAGCGACAAACGCAGCGCCCATGGCACAGGCGGCACCGACTTCAGCCTGACAGCCGGCTTTCGCTCCGGAAATCGTAGCGTTTTCCTGAATGAGGTTTCCGATCAGCGCAGCCACTTTCAAACCGTTGAGAATGGATTTTTTCGGCATGCCCAGATCGATGGAATAGTGATAGACCAGGGCAGGAAGGACGCCGGCCGATCCCATAGTGGGAGCGGTAACGACGGTTCCGCCCGACGCGTTCTGCTCGGCTGCCGCATACGCGTAGCTCTGTATAAGAAGCGCATCGCGGTCGGCTTCAGTGTCGCACGTTTTCGCGGATTCGTACAGGGCGTAGGCAACGCGGTCGAGATGAAGCTTGCCGGGAAGGGTACCGGTTTTGGACAGACCTTCCTTTACGGATTTGATCATCGCCTTGTAAATTTTCTGCATGTAGGCATCGATGTCCTTGCCTTCCACTTCGGTCACGTATTCATCGAGACGCATGTATTTCTTCTTGCAGTAGTGCTGAATGTCATCGAGCGTGGTATGGGGGTAAATATCCTTCGCGCTTTCCGGCTGCTTGCCGTCAATCATCAGCTTGCCGCCGCCAATGGAGACGTACGTTTTTTCCAGAGTGGATCCGTCCGGACGGATTGCCTTGATGACCATGGTATTGGGGTGAGCCTGCGGGGTCTTGATGTCGAAGTGAATATCGATTTTTTTTCCGCGGAGCGTCTTTTTTAAAATTGCATCCGTCAGGTGCCCTTTTCCTGTCAGGGCAAGAGAACCGTAAAGGGTGATGTCAAAAGCGGCGGCATCGGGTGCGGATTCAAGAATGTCCCTGGCGGCCCGCATTGGACCGAAGGTGTGCGAGCTGGAAGGGCCGGGGCCGATCTTAAACAGTTCACAGATGGTTTGCATGGTAAAGCCTCTCTTTCAGAGCAAAAAAATAATTCATTCCTATCGTAAGTCCGTTCCAGTTATAAATCTGTCCGGATACTTTAAGAAGTAAGTCTGCGTCTCTATTGTACAGAATCGGAGAACAGAATCGAAACGATGTTCCTGTCTCCCCGACAGATTGAAGCCTGCAGGAAAAGAATTTTTCGGGATGGGAAAGCAGGCGAATCGGCCGAATATTCTTAAGGACAGATCATTCTGGCTTCTTCTGTACAGAGGAAGTGGATCTGTTTTGTCAGAACGCCGGAAAAAATGAAAAGAGAGCCTCGCTAAAAGGCTTTCAGGCGGGATGAAATTTCAAAAATGAGCGGTTTGAGTCCTCTGGCACATTGGAATAGTTTGGTTTAAATTCCAAACAGGTCTCCGACATTCTCCGTAAGAATTCGCGATGAGGGACGATCTGCATTTTTCAGCATCTGTTCCAGCCGGTTTTCGATCGCCTTTTCCACGAGAGACTGCGGATCGATGCCGCGCAGTTCAAACAGCAGCAGAGGCCTTTCTTCCAGGCGCAGAGCGGTTCCATACATTACGGCCGCCACATGCTTGCACATGGAAGCGCCGTCCGGGCATGAGCAGTCAAAATGAATTTCGTGCGGACCCGGAAACAGGCCTTCTTTGGACGCGAACAGATCCTGCAGGTCTTTTGGGAACTGGCCGTTGACCAGCGCGTCCAGTGAAGAAATTCCAAATTCACAGCGCTCCTGGATTCTGGCTGCCACATTGGGATGCAACGGATCAATGCGTACAACGACATTATACGGTTTGCGGGTGGTGCCCTGTACAAGCCCTTCGATCACACCCTTTTGAATCTGAAGGTCCAGAACGAAGCCGTTTTTCACATACCGTCTTCCTCTTGGCAGGCGGTTGGAAAAAACCGAATAGCGTTCGAGATTGCGGCACCAGGCATCGCCCCACCAGGTGGAGCAGATTTTTCTTCTGGAATCGTCTGCGATGACCGGATCGATCAAGGTTCCCTTTTTTCTAGCTTTTTGAATGTAGGCTTCCGCCATCCTCATCTGTTCGTCGACGGAAACGTAACTGCTGTATCCCCAGTAACTCATAAGCGTATCCTCATGGCCTCGATCAGATCTTCATCGGAAAGCGTGGCCAGCCAGCTTTCTGCAGACGTACCGACTGCATCATCGGGAGTTTCTGCTTCGATTCGATCATCTCATGGATCTTTTCTTCAATCGTATTGGAGCAGACAAATTTATGAACGATGACATTTTTCTTCTGGCCAATTCGATAGGCGCGGTCTGTCGCCTGGTTTTCTACAGCCGGGTTCCACGAGCGGTCAAAGTGAATGACATGGCTGGCCTTCGTCAGATTCAGACCGGTACCGGCAGCCTTTAAAGACAGTACGACAAATGGAATATACGTTTCCTGCCGGTTAAACGCATCCACAATCTTCTGCCTTTTCTTGATTGGAGTCTGCCCATGAATGATAAATCCTTTCGCTCCGAAGATCGTTTCCAGAAATTTGGCCAGATGCTCGGTCATTTCCCGGTACTGTGTAAAGATAAGAACGGATTCATGATTCTGGGCAATTGGTTCACAGAGCTCCGCGAGCATTTTGAATTTGCCCGATTCAGAGGGCACATACGCCGTATCTCCGAGATACTGATCCGGGTGATTGCATACCTGCTTCAGCTTGCTCAGGGTAGAAAGGACAAGTCCCTTGTGCTCAATGCTGGCATGGCTGTCGATTTCGCCGTTCATAGACTGTGCCTGTTTTTCAGCCAGCTCCGAGACGATCTTTTTGTAAAGAACGATCTGAGACTCGCTTAGCTCAATGTAATCGTTCTGTTCGATTTTATCGGGCAGATCGCTGATGATGCGCTTATCGCTTTTGAGCCGGCGCAGCAAAAAGGGAGAAATGGTTTTCTGCAGCTTTCCAAGATAGTCCGACTCGGATGCCTGCCCCTGTTGAATAAAGTTCGCAAACTCTTTCTGTGTTCCCAGGACGCCTCGATTGAGGAAATCAAAGATCGACCAGAGGTTGATCAGATCGTTTTCGATCGGCGTACCGGTCATCGCCAGACGCATATGGGCCTGCAGACCTATGACGGAAGATGTCTGTCTGGTTTTGGGATTCTTGATTGCCTGCGCTTCATCGAGGACTAAGAAATCCCAGTGAATGTCTTTTAAGGCGTCCAGACGAGAAACTATGCCGTACGTGGTCAGATTCAGAAACGGGAGATCCACTTTGTCAGACGTTTTAAAGGCATCTACGGCTTTTTTGCCATGAAGAATTCCCACGCTCAGATCGGGAGTAAACTGCGATGCTTCTTTTCGCCAGTTAGCAATGAGCGAAGCCGGTACCACCAGAAGCGCTTTCTTTTCCGGATCTTTCTGATGCTCTTTTTCCAGCCATGCCAGGGTCTGTACGGTTTTTCCAAGACCCATAAAGATGGATGCGGTTAAGCAGGAGATCTGGGCTCGTCTGACCTTGTATAATCTCTGCAGCGCAGGCGTCACCTATTGCGAGATTCATCAACCCGCTCCCAGGAAACAGCCAAAACGGAAAACGGTCCTCAACCGGAAGTTTGCCTTTGAGCTTCTTAGAAAGTTCTTTAATTACGAGTTCCTGGATGAAGAATATCTGCTCAGGCAGATCTGGAAGCATAAATCGCAGGTCAAAGAAGGCAGGTATTTTGATCGGCATGCTCAAAGAAAACCGGACTCAAATCAGCACCAACTAATGTGGATAATTTTCTTATACAACTAAGATTGTTTTGGAGATACTGAACAGCAGCTCTTTTTAAGTGCGCCAAATTTTTCAAAAGACAAGATAAACTTATCCAAATAAGATAACGTCACCGTGATATCACCGTGAGGAAGGTACGACTTCTGAGACAGGTTAGGTTCAAATCATTGTTTTATCCGGAAAACCGAAGGGCATTGGTAATAATCAGCGAAAACCCGTCGGGAGTAATCTGATAAACAAGTTCCATTTTTTATCTCCTGTTCTTTCTCTTTGTACAGTCAAATTCATCCGCAGCTTCATAAACACAGAAAGCCGTTCATCTGAACAGCCCATGTATAACCATATTCTAGCCAATTCAGCAGCAGAAAAATTCCGAGTTCGACAAACACGCTCTCTGCGAACATGGATTTATCGTGGCAAGTCTGCGGTAACGCTGTCTGTAGAAAAATAGATAGGCCGGAAAAAGAGTGACATCGGGAAAACGAAAGAGCGGGTTCGTAGGCCAATATGCAAAAAAAAATCGCAGTTTCAGACTTTATTCAGTCAGAAACAGCGTAAGTGAATGTTTAAAAATCAGTTTGAAGTGTGTGCTCCGTTTTCATCATAGACGGGATCAGGAAGGGTGTTGGCCCTGGCGAAGATCAGGTAGCCGATCAGAAACAGGAAGGCGAGCGTGCCGACCGCAATGTTCTGCTGACCGGTCAGCTGGGAAATCAGCCCGACAACGAGCGTTCCTAAAAAGCTCGCGCCTTTGCCGGCAATGTCGTACAGACCAAAGTATTCACCGGTCTGGTTTTTCGGAATGATCCGCGCAAAGTACGAACGGCTGAGTGCCTGAATCCCGCCCTGGAATACGCCGACGGCGGCGGCGAGAATCCAGAACTGCCAGATGGAATACATGAACAGGGCAAAGATTGAAATGCAGAAGTAGGCGAAGATGCCAACTTTGATCAGCTCGCCCGCGGAGTAGCTTTTGGCCAGATAGCCAAAGAGAATGGCAGCTGGAAAAGCGATGACCTGTGTCAGAAGCAGGGCCAGAAGCAGACCCGTCTGATCGAGTCCAAGTGAGGTTCCATAGGCGGTCGCCATCTCGATGATGGTATAGACGCCGTCGATATAAAAGAAGAATGCCGCCATGAACAGGAGAACTTTGCGGTTATGGCCGATTTCCTTAAGGACTTTCCAGAGTCGTCCAAACGTCTGACGTGCCGCATGCCCTTTACGGGGTACGAAATGTTTCTGCTTATAGCTGAAGGCCAGCGGCAGAGTAAACAGCGCCCACCACACGGCGTTCAGTAAAAATACCAGAAGAATTGCGGTCTGAAAGCCCATGCCCAGATTTTCGTAGCCGAGCATCAGGCCTAAAGAAACGATGAAAGGAATGCAGCTGCCGATATAGCCCCAGGCATAGCCTTTTGAGGAGACCATATCCATTTTGTCTTCCGGGCAGACATCGACGAGCATGGAATCGTAGATGACTAACGAAATGCTGTAGAGAATCTTGCAGAAGATAAACAAAGCGAGAAACGCCATCCAGTGACTGGGAATCCAGAAACAGAACAGCAGCAATGCGCCGGCCAGGGCATTGCCCAGGAAGATTTTTTTCTTGTTTCCGTCAAAGTCGGCGAGCGTTCCCATTAAGGGGCCGGCAATGGCCACACAGATTGTGGCGATACTTGCCGCGTAGGACCACCAGGAGAGATATTCCGTTTCCGAAAGACCGGCCTGTGTAGCCAGGTGATTAAAGTAGATGGGCATAATGGACGTTGCAAGCAGGATAAACGCGGAGTTTCCTACATCGTACATAATCCATTTGAGCTCCAGAGTTGACAATTTATTTTTCATATTCATTCCTCAGGCACAGTTTAGCATTCTCGCCGAAAAATCACAGTATTAGCTTTTCCTATAGGATATTGTTGACATTGTAAACAAATTGGATTTTTGTACAGTTCGATTTTTGCTGGATGTAGTTCATGAAAATGAAAGCAGATACGCACGCAGCGCCGATTAGCTAGAAACGGATCGAAGCTGCAAACCAGGCTGTCAGAACTGGGAAAAACAGGGGGCAGAAAAACTGGAATTCTCTGCCCATCCGTCCAGCCAGCTGCTGTGTGGACAACTGAGAAACCCGACTTTGTAAGGTACAAATCCGGCTTTCTCTTTTCGGTCGAAGAGAGGGGGAGTTGACGAGCTCGCAAAGTCTTTGATAAATTACCACTAACGCCATAATTCAGAAGCAGTAGAAAATAAAGAAAGCTCGCAGAGAGCCGGCGGTTGGTGAAAGCCCGGCAGTTTCTTCTTTCGAACTCGTCTGGATTGCGTAATGCAGACCTGCTATATGGGCATTAAGTGCACAGATCTTTATTCCTTTTCTTTAAATGGGAATTCAATCAACAGACGATCTGTGAAGCAAGGTGGTACCGCGTAGTTTACGTCCTTACAGTTTAGGTAAGGGCGTTTTTCTTTTACGGAAGGACTTTTTCCGAAGGCACCTGCCGCAAGGGTATTGACTCGCTGTACACGCGTCCTGCAGTTTCTCTGCACATGGAAAAGACCCAGCCGATTGGAACCGTCTAAAGGCGCCGTTTCGATCGAAAAGAAAGGAAAGGAAATCAGTATGTACGATCATCAGTCCATTGAGAAAAAGTGGCAGAAGTACTGGGCGGATCATAAAACGTTCAAAACCGATACGTCCGATTTCTCCAAACCAAAATACTATGTACTCGACATGTTCCCGTATCCATCTGGAAACGGACTCCATGTCGGACACCCGGAAGGCTATACTGCCACGGATATCATCGCCCGCAAAAAACGCATGGAAGGTTATAACGTTCTCCATCCGATGGGCTTTGACTCCTTTGGTCTGCCAGCTGAGCAGTACGCCATTCAGACCGGCCATCACCCTTCGGAATTCACAAAGCAGAATATTGATCATTTCCGCGATCAGATTCAGTCTCTCGGCTTCTCCTACGACTGGGACCGCGAAATTGCGACCAGCGATCCGGAGTACTACAAGTGGACCCAGTGGATATTTACCAAGCTCTATGAAAAAGGTCTGGCTTACATCGATGAGATTCCCGTTAACTGGTGCCCAGAACTCAAATGCGTCCTGGCAAACGAAGAAGTTATCGACGGCAAGAGCGAACGCGGCGGCTACCCGGTTATCCGCAAACCGATGCGTCAGTGGGTACTGCGTATTACCGAATACGCAGACCGCCTGCTGGAAGATCTCGATCTCGTAGACTGGCCATCCTCCACAAAAGAAATGCAGAAAAACTGGATCGGTAAGTCTGCGGGTGCCAATGTCATTTTCGATATTGACGGCCACGACAAGCAGTTCACCGTATTCACGACGCGCTGCGATACCCTCTTTGGCGCAACCTACTGTGTAATGGCTCCGGAACATCCTTTCGTTGACGAAATCACTACGCCGGAACAGAAAGAAGCGGTGGAAGCCTATAAAAAGGAATGCGCTACCAAATCCGATCTGCAGAGAACGGATTTGAACAAAGATAAAACCGGCGTCTTCACCGGCGCCTATGCGATCAACCCGGTCAATGGAAAGAAAGTACCAATCTGGATTTCCGACTATGTACTCGCTTCCTATGGAACCGGCGCCATTATGGCCGTACCGGCTCATGACACCCGCGACTATGAATTCGCCAAAAAATTCGGTCTGCCCATTATTCCGGTCATCGAAGGCGGCGACATTGAAAAAGAAGCCTGGACGGAAGACGGGATGCATATCAATTCCGAATGGCTTAATGGCTTAGGCAAGAAGGAAGCCATCGGCAAGATGATCGAGTGGCTGGAAGCCCATCACGCAGGAAATGCCAAGACAACGTACAAACTGCGTGACTGGCTCTTTTCGAGACAGCGCTACTGGGGCGAGCCGATTCCAATCGTTCATATGGAAGACGGCACCGAACGCACCATTGATGTGGAAGAACTCCCGCTCGAACTCCCGGCAACGGACAATTTCCAGCCGGCGGATAACGGTGAATCGCCGCTGGCCAACTGCACCGACTGGCTCAATGTGGAAATTGACGGCGTAAAGGGAACACGCGAAACGAATACGATGCCGCAGTGGGCCGGCTCCTGCTGGTACTACATGCGCTACATCGATCCGCATAACGACAAGGCGATTGCCGACCCGAAACTGCTTGAGCACTGGCTCCCGGTTGATCTGTACGTCGGCGGTGCGGAACATGCGGTTCTGCATCTGCTCTATGCACGTTTCTGGCACAAAGTGCTCTACGATCTGGGCGTAGTCCCGACAAAGGAACCGTTCCAGAAACTGTTCCATCAGGGCATGATTCTGGGAAGCAACGGCGAAAAGATGTCGAAATCCCGCGGCAACGTCGTAAACCCGGATGAAATCGTCGCCAGCCATGGTGCTGATGCACTGCGCGTTTACGAAATGTTCATGGGACCGCTCGAAGCGGGTCTGCCCTGGTCGACGACGGGTCTGGACGGTACCCGCAAGTGGCTCGAACGCGTTAACCGCGCTTTCACCGAAGCTCTGGAAATTACCGATGAAAACGATGGAAACCTCGACAAAGTCTATAACCAGACGGTGAAGAAAGTTTCCAAGGATATCGATACCCTTAACTTCAACACCGCCATTTCGCAGATGATGATCTTCATCAACGAAGCGTACAAGAACAAGAAGATTTACCGCCCGTACGCGTTAGGCTTTGTGAAGATGATTTCAACGTTCGCACCGCATCTGGGCGAAGAGCTCTGGCACACGCTGACCGGAAGCAATGAGTCCATCGCCTACGAACCCTGGCCGACCTGGGACGAATCCAAGCTTGTGGAAGATGTCGTAACCGTCATCGTTCAGGTCAACGGCAAAGTCCGCGGCAAATTCGAAATGCCGGCCGGCAGCAACGAAGAAGCCCTCAAGGAAAAAGCGCTCGAACAGCCGTCTGTCATCAAATTTACCGAAGGCCACGAAATCAAGAAGATCATTGTGGTCAAAGGCAAAGTGGTTAACATCGTAGTCGCAAAGTAAGAGCGGTGAGAACGAGTACCATTCAGATTTCAAATCCCATTACAAGAGCATGGTACAGAACATCCGTGCTCTTTTTACCGAAAGGAAAAGCTTCAGCTCCCCAACAGAAAATTCAGGTATCGAAACAAGGTGGAGAACGGCTCGCAGAACGATCCGACAGACGGCCGATCCTGAAAGAATGGTTCTAATTGCTGCGGAGAATAGGGCTCTGTAAACCCGCTTTCGAAGGTGTTCACGCCGAAATTCTGCAGGCTCGCAAAGCGAGAGCCGAGTACAGCATGTCATCCGGCGCTTTTTAAACCTGGATCAAAAACTTCTCAAATTTCAAAATAACAGAACGGAAAAAGGGGACGGATCGTGAAGATCCGTCCCCTTCGTTTTGCTTGAAAGGAAACTGTAAAACTTTTTCGCCTGTCGGATAACCGAAAGGCTGGGCAATATGATTTGGGCTTAAATAAAACTTATTTCAGGCTGGAAAGCTTGCCGGCTTCGGGTTTCAGTCGCATAGCCAGGTCAGCCTTGGCCAGATCGCGGGCAGTCTGATCGATCTGAGCCTGACTTTCAGCCTTATCGAGCAGAGCTTTGGCGGCAGTGAGTTTTGTTCCAAAGTCTGTCTTAGCATTGCCATCCTTGTAGGAAGCAAGGCCTGTGTTAACGGTCTCGGCATGGCGGATTGCTTCACGAAGGAGGTCGTAGTTGTATTCAATCGGTTCGACTTCTTCGAGTGCAGCATAGGCATCGAGAAGAGCCTCAGCAGCATTGGCCACTGCCGTTGCATCTTCACCGCTCATGCGTGCAGCCTGTGCATCGACGTAAGCAGCACGGAAGGCTGCCCAGGCTTCATCGGAGCCTTTCTGTTCGCCTTCATACGTGGTTTTGGTCGTATTGAGTGCGTTGATAACTGCGGTGGCATCTACGAGGTTATTTGCAGCTTCGAGAGCTTCTGCTTTCAGAGCGTCCCATGCCTGCGCGCGAATGGATTCGGTGGCGTTCACCTTGTCCATTACCTTCTGATAGGCTTCCGCCGTATCGATTGTCATGTTTGTAACATCCAGATCTTTGATGGAGTTCAGAGCTGCCTTTGCAGCTGTGAGAGCATCGCCGGTCAGAATGTCATTTGGACCTTCTGCATACAGTTCTTCGGCTGCTGCAAAATCGCGGTCGTTGATGGTGGAGAGACAGGTGAGCTTGAATCCGTTGATGGAAACCGGATTGCCTTCGTCATCAGTTACATCGACTTTCTGCAGATCGGTTGTGGAAGTGAAGGTTCCGTTGATTGTCTTGACAACAGCGCCATTGGCGTCGAGCAGTTCCAGCTTATAGTCCTTGATCGAACCGTTGACGTTGCCGCGGCCCTTGTAATCGATCTTGTTTACAGACAGTGTCTTTCCAAAATCAACTTTGATCCAGTGCGGATTATCATCCGTGCACTTGTCGCTGCCGCTGTAGTTTGTGTGCCAGCGATCGTTAGGATTGTCGTTGATGGCAGCCATCGCGCCGCTGTCGCCGTTCGATGTTCCGGAAGCTTCAGAGCAGGCGGAAGCACTCCAGCCATTACGGCTGTAAACCTGCGAGGACAGTTCTTCCGGATCGGCCGGTGCTTCGTCTTCGATTTCAGAAAGCGGTTTGGCAGCGTTGGAAATGCGGATGTTGCCGATCTTGCCGCTGAAGCCGGCATCGGCCATCGTGTAGTCTCCGCCAGTGAGCGAAAGACCGATGAGAGCCTTGTCGTAAAGGGAAGCGTACAGCGTGCCGTCGATGTAAATCTTCAGCATGCCGTTCGCGGTTTTGGAAGCGGTGATGCGATGGTTCTTTCCATCGTTGATTTTGCCTTCGTCTACCGTATGCGTTTCGTGTTCTACGTATTCATCGGTACCGAATTTGCCGGTGTCTTTGGAATCGACGTAGGTACGCTGATCCAGCGAACTGAGGGTATGGCTTCCGACTTTGAAGTTCAGATAGCCGTTTTCATCAATGGAAAGGGCTACGTCGCTGCCGGAGTTAAACAGCGCTTTGGACATCGCGGTCGTATTGAGATCCATAACGATCGAGAAATCCTGCGTTCCGGACAGCGTATTGGAATCGCTGAGGGAAACTTTGGAAGTCGGCTGCGTGAAGTAGGTATCCAGGTCTGCATCGTAGGACTTGCTCAGGGATTCGGGAAGAACGCCCTTGTTTGTCGTATCGAGAATCAGACCGTTGCGGTATACAGGAACGTTGAGTTTGATCGTTCTTTCCACACCGGAAGCATCTTTTTCGGTGATTTCCACCTCAGGGTTCGTAAGGCTGCCGATGGAGAAGGGGATCGATACAGTGCGGTAGTCGTCATGGAGTTTGAAGTCAGTAATTTCCTTGCCGTCGACTTTGACGGATACAGGGGTAACGCGCTGATCAAATTTCACAGCGAGCGTGTTGTTGTCGGTATTCTTTGCGGATACCGCTTTTGGAGCAGATGGAGCTTTGGCACCGAAGTGGTAAATCACCATTTCGTTTGCCGGAACGGTTACGGTGATGGAATCGCCGTAGCTGTACGTTTCCGTGCTCGTGCCGGAAACGAACGGACGAACGCTGATGTAGGAAAGGTTTTTCACAGAGGCATCCACGCCGGCCTGTGCATCCAGTTTGAGTGTATACGTCTGTTCGGAAGAAGTCGGGTTGACAACAGAAACGATGCCTTCCTGACCTTTCCATGCGGAATACCCGTAAACCTGAGCATTGCCCGGAACGCCGCCATGCAGACGGGAAGTTTTCAGAACATCCTGATTGGTTTCCATCCAGTCCAGGACGTCCATGGTAATTTCGTATTTTTCTTCATTCACGATCGATGGAGAATAGTAAAGTTCCCAGAACAGAGTACCGCGCATGGCGTTGGCAAACATGTACTGGCGGAAGTCCGCATCGGTCGCATTCGAACCTTTACCCTGGTTGTTGACCTGGCCGTGGTTGTCGGAAACGCCGTAAATCGGTTCGTGGTTGTAGAAGTGGTTCTGCGGGAACTGAACCTGGAACTTGTTGGCAAGGTTATAGTACACGTTGTCTCGGTAGTAAATCTTGCGGATATGGCGAGCAGCTGTACCAGCTACGTCATTGGTGTCATCGGAGTTCTGCAGCCATACGGTATTGACCCACTGCAGCATCCATGGGGACAGCTCGACAAAGCAGGTCGCGTTGATGAAGAGCGGTCTGCCCTGCGAAGCATTGAAGGCACGTACATTTTCAAACAGATCCGTCCAGTGTTCCCAGAGATCGGATGTGTAGTACATGTTGTTCGGTCCGCCGACCATGTGGTCATGTGCTGCGTTTGTGCAGTGACCGGTCGCAAAACCGTCCCACTTCCAGTATTCAACGCCATAGTCTTTCTGCCACATTTTAGCGAGACGTTCAAAGTTGTCGACATACTTGTGGGAAGCGATACAGATATCGCCTTTGGAGTAGCCGGTGCCGGCTTCTTCAATAATGTGAGCAATGTTGCCTTCTGATCCATACCCGCCGCGCGGGCCGATCCAGATACCGAATGTGGACTGGAGCTTGTTGGCCAGAGAAGTAGACGTATAGAAATCGTTCGGGAACTTGTCGTTGATTTCCCAGAATCCGGTACGGTTTAGGTTGTTTCCGTATTCGGAGTTGAACTGGGTTTCGTTATACGCATAGGAGTTCCAGCCGTCATCGACAACGTATGCATCGAGCGGTTCAACGCCGTTGCGGGAAAGTCCGTCTTCCATACCAACGAAGGATTTTTCAATACTTGCATCGGTGATGTTTTTCATGTTGTCGTACCAGGAGTTGTACTGCTTGCGGAATACGGTCGGCGTTGCGATGTCTTCAATGTAGTTGAAGAAGTCGGTCTTCACTTCATTGACTGTCGTTCCGCGGGCTGCACCGATGACGTTCTGCCAGGAGACAAACTTGTCATCCGTCGTCAGCATATTGTCTTCCTTCATTTTGGAGAAGGACTTGCCGGAGTAGTAGCGAACCTGCGTGGTTTTATCCGAAGGTCTGTATTCCGTTTCGGCTACCGGGAATTCGCTTCCCATAAACAGGCCGTCTACATAAATCGGCTGACCGAGCATGGAATCGTGCGCATCCAGACCGCCGTAGCCAAAGCCGCCGGCATTCGTCGGATGGGTCCAGATCGTATCGGCATCGTCATCCGGAATCACAAATGCATCCTGATCGATATAGCTAACGACCGCGGTATCCTTGCTGGATTTGATTTCCAGGAAGGAACGCATGTAATCCTTGCCGTCTTCGGCGACATAGATTTCATCGATATCGAACGTCGTTCCGCCAAAGTCGTACGGCTCATAGCTGATCGTCAGCTTGACGCCGTTTTCGGTATCTGCTTTTTCAGCTTTTTCGAACGTAAGATCGCTGGTTTTGATCGTTCCTTCCTTGCCGATCGCCTGCTCATCCAGGCTGCGGTATTCCGGACCCTGATAGGCGTCGGAGTACAGATTGACTTCGGCCATCGCAAATTCTTCGGCAGTACCCATAGCCATGCCGGTAAACTGCAGACGGATATGCTGGGTGGTTACAGCAGTATTAAGGTTGCAGTAAACGCGGTCGCCGACGTTATACAGGCTGTCAACCTGATGGAGGTTATACGCAGCTTCGGTGAAGGCACCTTTGCCTGCGGATACCCAGTTCGTACCGTCTTCACTTGTGAAGACTTCGAATGCGCCGACGGTACCGTTTTTGCCGTCTACGGCATTGCCTGCACCGGGACGCTTATCAAGAGAGAAGGATTTGACGGTCTGTTCAGATCCAAGATTGAGGTCTACATTAATCGGGAATCCATTGTGATTTCCCTGACCAGGACCGCCTTCATCCGGATAGGTTGAGAGATCGCCATCGATGATCGACTTAAAGGAGGCATCAGTAAAGGCTCCGTTATTTTTCGGTGTGATCGAACCGGTCCAATCCGTGCGATCGAGAGCCTGTGTCGGAACGGTTACTTTCTGCGGAATTTTGTTTTCGAAGAAATTAATTTCGGAAGTTGTAAATTCCTGCTTGTCGGAATTCCATACGGTGGAAACCTGGCGAACCTTGAAATAGCGCGCTGTCTGCGGTGCGGTAAAGTTGAAGGCTACGCGATCGCCAACGTTAAAGAGGCTGTCGACTTTGTGCAGATTATAATCATCTGCTGTAAATTCGCCTTCATCAAATTTTGTCCAGTTCTCTCCGTCATCGCTTTTGTACAGTTCGAATTTGCCCATCGAACCGTTTAGGCCATACGCCTCTTCTTGGAACCCTGGACGCTTGTCAACCGAGAAGGCAGAAACCGTTTTGGCTTCTTTCATATCGATTACCGCATCCCAGGGATTGCTGGCATTGTTGTAGTCATCCGGATTCGTACTGAGGTTGCCGTCAATCAGCTTACCGGCGTCTGAAGAAGTAAATCCGCCGCCGGAAGTATTGGTCAGGGATGCTGTCCAGCCAGTACGGTCCATTGCAGTAGCGTTTTCAACATCGAGCTTCTGAGGATTGGCGATAATGTCTTCCTGAGCCGTATCCCCATACGTCTGTGCGGAAATGACAAAGTCCTCCGATCCAGCCCCTGGAGTCAGCGTGCGATCAATTTTATGGTTCACGACGCCCGTCGTGGCCACTTTGCCGTCTGTAACCGAGAACGTACGGGAAATCTTGTTGTTACCGATACTCAGCTGGTTGTCTGAGATCATCGCATCAAAATCCGTACCATCGGATTCATTGGCCAGAACAACTGTGGAAGATCCTAATGAGCTCGCCCCAAGCGTCAGAGAAAGAAGGCTTCCCAGCAGCTTTCTGTGTTTTGAATTCATGCTTATTCCTTTCTATTTCATCTTGTACATAGTGAAGAATGAAACATTTTGTTTCCTGAATCCACCCCGCAAAGGGAATGCCCGATTTTCCGTTCTGAAAGCGAATTCATTCACTAAAATGTTAAGTTATGCCGCATTATTAGTCAAAAACATAAAGTGCTTTTTGCAAATCCGCCGTTTTTTCTGGATATGTCAAATTGAGTAATTTTCAACGAAACCACAAAAAAGCAGCACCTGCAAAGAAGGTTAAAACGCAAGTGAAAAATACAGGAAAATCCAGCCCCTTCCCTGGACGTGTCCGACCTGCCTTTCGCAGAGCCCAGTGCTTCTGAAGTCCTTTTCTGCGGCGGTACACTAAGAAAAACGCCAGGTAAAATTTTCTAATCCGGGCGCAATGTTCGACAAAGCGATCCGGTTTTGCCGGCTGGAAAGCAAAAAGGCGAAGCCTTTCGTCTTTAAAAGCTTCGCAATTTGGCGAGATACACCTTTGGCTGTAGAAATTTAAAAAAGTCGTGTTACAATGTCGAAACAAAACAAACATTCGAAAAGCTGAGATAAGAAAGAGTACACAGAGCCGGATTTCCAAGAGAGCTGTCGTTGGGTGCGAGACAGTAAAGACGTCTGTGGAATACACCTTGGAGCTGCCTTTATGGCCGTGAACCTGCGTTAAAGGCGAGTGCATCAAATAGAAGTTTGATGAATTAAGGTGGTACCGCGCATTGTCGTCCTTGACAGTGCGCGTTTTTTATTTTCGGTTTGTTTTGATACTTGAATTATGGAGGATGGATATGAAATTTTTTGATGAGCTCAAATGGCGCGGCCTGGTGAACGATGTCACTTCTCCCGATCTGGAAGAGGAAATCAACAACGACGAGCTGACCTTCTATATTGGAACCGACCCAACGGCGGATTCCCTGCACATCGGCCATTACAGTTCGCTGTTGATGGCCAAACGTCTCGAACAGCACGGACATCATCCGATCATGCTCGTCGGCGGTGCGACCGGCTTTATCGGCGACCCGAAAGCAACCGGCGAAAGAAGCATGCTGACACCGGAAGTTCTCGATCACAACTTCCACGCGCTACACGCCCAGATTTCCAGATTATGGGGCTTTCCGATGGTCAACAACCTCGACTGGACCAAGGATCTTTCGATCATCGACTTCCTGCGCGACTACGGAAAACACTTCAACGTCAACTACATGATCAATAAGGAAACGGTAAAGAAGCGTCTGGATACCGGTATTTCCTACACGGAATTTTCCTACATGATCCTGCAGTCGCTCGACTTCCTGCATCTGTTTGAAGAATACAACTGCCGTCTGCAGATCGGCGGACAGGATCAGTGGGGAAACATCACTTCCGGTCTGGAACTGATCCGCAAGAAAAAAGGATCCGACACCAAAGTCTTCGGTCTGACCATGCCGCTGATTACCAAAGCGGACGGTACAAAATTCGGCAAGAGCGAAACGGGAACCGTATGGCTCGACGCGGACAAAACCAGCCCGTACCAGCTGTACCAGTTTCTGCTGAACACGGAAGATGCCAAGGTGATCGAATACCTCAAGAAACTGACGTTCCTGAGCGTGGAAGAGATCATGGCTCTGGAAAAAGAAGTGGAAGAAAATCCTGGCCGCCGTGCAGCCCAGAAAAAGCTGGCGGAAGAAGTCGTTCGCGACCTTCACGGGGAAGAAGCACTCGAAGGCGCTCTGAAAATCACAAATGCGCTCTTTGGCGGATCGCTTGAAGAACTGACCGAAGCACAGCGGCGAGAACTCGTAAACACCATGGAGAAAACACCGGCAGCTGCAGGCAAGCTCGAAGACGTTCTGATTGCCGCAAAAGCTGCTTCTTCCAAGCGCGAAGCCCGCGAATTCATCAAGGGCAACGCGGTTTCGGTAAACGGACAGAAAGTCAACGACCCGAACATGCCGATCGATCTGAACAGCACCTACGTCGATAATGTGGTTCTGATCAAGCGCGGTAAAAAGAAAAACTACGCGATTGAACTGACCGAAGCGGCGGAATAAGTCCGAGCTTCTGACAGCCCTTAAAAGGGCAGATTCAATTCATTAGAAAAACCAGAAAGGATTTTCGAGTGGCCAGCACTTTGAAAATCCTTTTTCGTTTTTCTGCGAAGAAATCGAAATGGACAGACTGAACAAAAGCAGGCTTATCAAAAACGGAGCGTCAGCGCAATTCATTCTGGAAAGCATCTGCACCCAGCGCAGGAAGCGGCATTCCAAATATTTGCCTTTCCATATATTTGTAGATATTTATGAGTATCGATCTTTATTTGTCAGATCGTTTCGGAAAGAAATGTCTAGGGCGTTACGTTCGTTTTTTGATTTCAGAGGAGTGTAATGCGTCACGGGATTCCACTCCTGTTCTGTTTATTCAGGGCTCTCGAAGACAGACGTCCTTTTCCAAAAACGGTGTGAAAAACGCCCAAAACGATTCGCGAAAATTCTTTCGGTCATCTTCGTGGATATTCTGAATCTCCTGTTGCAGGATTTGAATCCGGTCACACTTTTTCTCTTTCCGTCAGACAGGTAAGAAAGATATGCGGGTGACAAAGGAAAATGGTCTGTCAGAACAATCGAATTCTGACATCAGGAGATATAGACATGAAACATAGAAAAGCAGCCATTCTTGGTGTTGGACACGTTGGAGCCCACGTCGCCAGCGCTCTGTGCATGGAAGGCATTGTCGATGAGCTCATTCTTATCGATACGCGTCCGCAGAAAATCATCAGCGAAGCACAGGATCTGAATGACGCTCTGCTGTACACGTCCTGGAGCGTCAACGTACATCCAGGCGATTTCGCGGATCTGAAAGACTGCGATGTACTCATTAACGCTGCAGGAGACATTGAACTGCTTCGCGGAAACGAAGAGCGGTCCAGCGAACTGGATTTTACAATTCGTGCTGTACATTCCTTTGCGCCTAAAATCGCCAAAAGCGGATTCAAAGGCGTCATCATCAATATTTCCAATCCGTGCGATGTCGTGACGCGCGCACTGGCCAAAGGATGCGGTCTGCCGTATGGTCATATATTTGGAACCGGAACCGCACTGGATACTTCGCGTCTGGTCGGCGCCATTTCCAAAAAGACAGGACTGGCCCGCCATTCTATTACCGCAATGATGCTTGGCGAGCACGGCAACCGTCAGTTTGCTCCAAAGTCCGTCCTTTCCTTCCAGGGAGCCCCGTTAAAAGCGGCTTCGTTGCTTGCCAAGGACCTGGACTGGAAAGAACTCGAACAGGAAGCCATTAAAGGCGGCTGGGTCACGTTTGCGGGCAAGCAGTGCACCGAATACGGCATTGCCGCAACTGCTGCTCGACTGGCTGAAGCGGTACTGAGGGACGAGCATCTGATTCTTCCGGTTTCCGCACCGCTGAGCGGGGAATACGGTCAGTACGATCTGTATGCGGGCGTACCGGCGGTCATCGGCCGGCACGGCATTGAAAAAGTCATCGTTCTGCCCTTAAACGATGAAGAGAAAACGGAATTTCTGGCCTGCTGCGACGCCATTCGTTCTAATGTGGAAAAAGCGGATGCGCTGGTGGAGCAGCTGAACGCAAAGAAAAAGCACAGCAGTTAAAACTTCTTTTCAGGCAGTCTGCCCGGAGCGGACGTCCAAAATGGATATCAGCCTGTCTTCAGGCCGTCACAATTAAATAACGCCTTAGCTAAAGGTTTCTGACCGACAGCTAAGGCGTTTCGATTTTATTGCAGACTGGCTAGGCGCTGAAATATTTTTCCTTGATCAAATCGACCGGCATATCGTGACCAGTCCAGAGCTTGAAGGAAGCAGCGCCCTGATACAGAAGCATGTACATGCCGTTGGACGTCTTGCATCCAGCGGCTTTTGCGTCTTTGAGCAGTTTTGTTTCTTTCGGATTGTAAATGACATCAAATACGAAAAGATCCGGACGGAACAGGGAAGTATCCTGAATGATCGAACGATCTGTATTCGGAGCCATGCCTACTGATGTGCCGTTGACGAGAATGGCGCTGTTCGCGATGGCTTTGCGAAGGACTTCCGGATCGGAATAATCGTGGACGCGAACCGTGCAGTTCGTGCGCTCATTCAGCTTTTCGGCAATTTCTTCAAGGCGGCCGAAGAAATCGTCGCGAATGTTGAAAACGTCGATTTCCTTGACGCCATCCAGGGCAGCCTGAACCAGAATGGCCGTGGCCGCGCCGCCGGCACCGAGCAGGGTCATGTTTTTTCCGATAATATTTACGCCGCATTCTTCCACGGCTTTCATAAAGCCGATACCGTCGGTCGTATAGGCGGTCAGAACACCGTCTTCGTTGACGATGGTATTGCAGGCGCCGGTAATTTCCGAAGCGGGGGAGAGATTATCCGCCAGCGTGCACATGATGTTTTTGCCCGGCATGGTGATGTTCCAGCCTCTTGCTTTAAACAGCTTCAGCGCTTCTACGGCTTTCGGCATGTCTACTTCAGGCACATCAAAGGCAAGGTAGGCATAGTCGAGACCAAGCGCGTCGCATGCTTCGTTATGCATGGCAGGGGAAATGGAGTGAGCGACCGGTGAACCCAGAAGGCAGAGCAGACCGGTATGTCCGGTAATCGATTGAGTCATACTGATTCATCCTTTCGAAAGATTTGTAAGCAGAAGGAACAGCCGTTTCTTTCTCAGAGTAAGAGAGAGGATGCTTATCTTTTTAAAACGGGACTCTTTAAAACAGGGCTATTCCTGAGCCTGCCCGGCCGATTCGGCATCCTTGCAGGCTTTGACTTTGGAAATAATTTCCTCGCAAATGCGATAGACGTCTTTTCCGTCGGTATTGACGATAATATCCGCCGCTGCCATATAGGCGGGATTGCGTTTTTCCATCAGATCCGTGATGTGTTCGACCGTTTTGTTGTTTTCGAGAAGCGGGCGATCGTGGCTGTCCTGGACACGGTCGAGAATAGTCGCCGGATCGGCGGTCAGCAGAACGATTTTTCCGGATTTGCGCATTTCATCGACATTGACCTGACGCATAGCGACACCGCCGCCGCAGGAAATGATCTGATCATGCTTGCCGCGGCACGATTTGAGCAGATTCGTTTCTTCGTCGCGGAAATACTGTTCCCCGCGCAAATCGAAGATTTCGGAAATGGACATGCCGTTCTGTTCGGCGATAATCTGGTCCATTTCGATGACATCCATCGCGAAAACCTGCTTGAGGGCTTTGGCGACTGTACTTTTTCCCACGCCCATGAAGCCGATCAGGAAAATGTTGAAGCCGAACAGTTCGTGCGACTGAATTCGCTTGGAGTAATAAAGAATCGAATCGTAAACGCCCATAATGGCATCCCGGTATTCGTAGTCAGCAAGTTTCTTATTGAAATTGCGCTTTTTGCGTTCTTCCTCTTCCGACTGAACGGCCGCAATTCCAAGTTCCTGTTTGCAGGAGATGAACTCCTGAATCATCTGCGAACGCATGCGAAGCGTATTGATCAGAATTTCATCGCAAAGATCAAGGTCATTGCGAAGCTTTTCGAGTTTATCCATTTGAAATTTCCTTTTCTCAGGGATTTCGTAATGCCGAAACCCAGATCCCAATCAGTATAGGCAAGCGGTTAAAAGCTTGTAAAGGACTCCGCCTTTCTTACAATAGGTTTCAAATAGTTTTATAGAAACTTGCAGGTTTTCATAATGACGCATTCCAAATCCAATTCCATTGTATTTTGATCCATCGAAAGGTATCTCTCGGACTGGAGAGGCGAATACACACGCAGCTCCACGACCAGCAGGACGTCTTTGAAAAGTCAGGAATGGAAAAATGCCCGCAGGGGCTTTAAAAGATTCGAATGAGCCTGAATTCCTGGAATATATTCTTTCTACGCCAGATTTTCAAAGGGAATAAAACTCCGAAAAACACTTTATATAAAGTGAATATCGGAGTTTTGATTTGCGGATTTC
Source organism: Allobaculum fili (assembly GCF_020969955.1). NCBI lineage: Bacteria > Bacillati > Bacillota > Erysipelotrichia > Erysipelotrichales > Erysipelotrichaceae > Allobaculum > Allobaculum fili. The sequence continues at coordinate 21,718 of NZ_JAHDSX010000030.1, forward strand.
ACTCGATATGATTTAATGTAGTAAAAAATAAATGCACGTTACTGCAGGTGATTCTATGCATATCGTCTATAACAAAAAAAACGGTGTGCTTTTTGCACGCCTGGCCGTATCGAAAAGGGTTGGAAAAACTGTAAAAAAAGAATCTATCAACCTCGGAAGAGTCCTTGATAAAGAGAAAGGAGTCACCAGAGCCGGGATAGAGGAGTTTTTATCTATGATCTGAAGACGGATACCTATACTAAAACCGATGATTATGAACTAGCAAGGCGCAAACACAAGCGGAAGGAGCAACTGATTTTTGATTTTGGCGATATCTGCCTCATTGATCAGTTCATCCGAAAGCATCCCGCGCTAAGGAACGCAATCGACAGTATCGGCTGTTCAAACATGGATTCCGTCTTCAGCCTTCTCTGCTTCTATATCCTTTCGAACTGCTCGAATCGTCTGTGCCAATCCTGGCGGGAAAGCAGTTTTGCCAGAATCCTTTTTCCTGACGCGAGACTGTCCAGCCAGAGGATCTCGGATATTCTCGCTCTTCTGAGCGAAGAATACCCTTGTCGTGAATTATTCAAGTTCTATCTGAAGCTGTTCAAAGAGGATCTGGAAGGAGATGGGACAAACGTCCTGATCGATTCGACCGGGCTCCCAGACAGTATTCATTTCCCACTGACAGCGATCAGTAATCACAATGGGGAAATCGAGAACGAAGTCCGCCGGATCTATGTGACTCAGCAGGAGACCGGACTGCCAGTATGCTTTAGATACTGTCCAGGAATTGTGATCGATGTTTCCACTTTATCGCGGACAATGAGAGAGTTGAAAAAGGCCGGAGTTAATACAAAGTTAGCTATTCTTGACGCTTGATATCTTACAAAGACTAATTTAGAAGAATTGTACGAAGACAAAATCTCTTTTCTCATGCGCTTGGACTCTTTGTTAACATGCGCTATTCGAAAATGATCGAAAGCGCTGCATAACGAAAACGCGCCATAACGAAAACGCTGCGTAATAGATCTCAGGACAAAGACAGACTGAGCGCAGTGCTCATACCATTTTGAAAAAAACTCTTTTTCACAAAAGCAGATTTTTGAAAGAACAGAACCGGCCGGAATATTCTGGCCAGATCCATCCTTACTTTGTTTAAGAATCCAGTTCCAGACTGTCTGTTCCGGTTCGGGGTGAGCCGGAAGAGACACCCTTTACTGCCTGCATTCAGGCAGACCGGTCATTTTGAGAAGACTCTTCAGAAATGGCTTTAGACCTTGAAAGACTGAACGGAAAAGATTTTCCAGAAAGGATTTGAATATGAATACTGTAAATGTACGCAATATCGAAATCGGAAGCGGAAAGCCGAAAGTCATTGTTCCGATTGTAGCGGTAACTAAAGAAGACATCCTGAAGGAAGCGGCAGAAATCGCCAGTCTTCCTGCGGATGTTCTGGAATGGCGCGTCGACTGGTTTGAAAACAGCGAAGATCTCGCGTCAGTAAAAGACGTTCTGAAAGGACTTCGTGAAGTGCTTGGCGATATGCCGATTCTCATGACATTCCGCACGAAAAAAGAAGGCGGCGAAAAAGCAATTTCCATGCAGGACTACATCGACCTTAACGTGGAAGCTGCCAAAAGCGGTCTCGTGGATCTTGTCGATGTTGAAATCTTCAGCGGAGACGACACGGTCAGCGCCATCCTGGACGGCGCGCACGCAAATGGTGTAAAAGTCGTTGCTTCCAATCATGACTTTTTCAAGACGCCGGATCAGGACGACATCGTTTCCCGTCTGGTCAAAATGCAGGAGATGGGCGCCGACATCTGCAAAATTGCCGTCATGCCGCAAAATCGCCGCGACGTGCTCACGCTGCTGAGCGCGACCGAAAAAATGGCCAATGACATTGCCGATCGTCCGATCATCACGATGTCCATGGCCAAAGACGGCGTGATCAGCCGCCTTTGCGGCGAAGCGTTCGGTTCGTCGATGACTTTTGGAGCCGCCGGAAAGGCTTCCGCTCCCGGTCAGATGAATGTGGAAACGCTCGTTCAGATTCTCGATGCGCTGCATCAGGCGCTTTAAGCAAGACTTCAATCGGCTTTTTCCAGTGAAAGCAGGGGAATGAAAAGCCCCAGGTCAAAGCTGGCAGGCGGTGTGAACTATTCAAAAAAAGCACCGTCTGCTTTTGTATTTTTTGAATCTGGATGACGCCGAATGGATGATTTTGTTATCTCAAAACGGTTTCCAGAGTTTTAGCAGGCAACTGCCGGTCTGTCGATCAAAGTGCCCGCATAATTTCCAGACCTGGCGTCGTTCGAATTCCAATATAAGAATTTGAATAGGGTGTCCGCAGGTGAGTTCTGCCTCTCTGGCGCTTTGCTCCATTGCGTCTGCTTCGTTCTATATGCCTCCGTTTCCATCTTCATTTTCTTCCATATTCATCGTATTCATCGTCCTCAGAAAAGAAGAGCTGATCTATGAAAAAGGGCTGCACTGGCTGGATGACTGTCTGGAAAAATTTCTGCTTTGTCTCGCCCTGGCAGCCATGGCCGTCATCATGGGCATTCAGGTGTTTTGCCGCAGCGTTTTGTTCATGTCGCTTTCCTGATCGGAAGAGCTGACGCGCTGTCTGTTTATCTGGAGCGGCTTTCTCAGTGTCAGCTGCTGCACCATATACTGCATTTCCATCAAGATCGAACAGGTTGCGGCAAGACTTTCCCGGCGTAAATAAGCGGTTTTGAAAGTGATCAGCCACACGATCGAACTGGCGTTCTTTTTAAACATGATTCCGTATACGTTCTCATTTTTCATGTCTTCGGTATAAAGCGGGCAGGTTTCGCCCGCATGTCAGATTCCGATGGACTGCGTGCAGGCGGTGCCTTTTGTTTCCTTTGTTCTGGTCGCCATCTGCATCTTGCAGCGCTGGATCATCGAATTCAAAGTGTGCCTGAACCTTCCCCTCAACGATCCGGCCCATCCGGAACGCAGTACGCAGGAATCGTTCATTCAGGCCAATACCGATCCAGAGCCGGTCGGCGTATCCGGCATGGATTCGTCTGTAACGTCTGGAAAAGGAGAAAGCGTACGAGTGTCCTTCTTCTGTTTGCAGTCTTTACGATTTTGCTGGTGATCGCGGTTCCGATTTCCATCTTCCTTGGAATTACTTCGGTATTGCCGTCGATTTTTGGTTCTTCCTTAGATGACGGAGGAACAGAAGGAAATTCTAAAAGAAGCGGCTTCCATCGCTGCCGACTATGCGCGCGAGAAGTCGGATGAGCGCATCGCCAGACAAAGAGAAGAAATTGAAGAAAACGGAAGTGAAATTCTCGAACTCGATGCCGCTGTGCAGGAAGCAATTCGCGAAAAGGCAGCGCCGTTCTATCCGTCGATTCAGACCGATATCGATCCCGCGCTCTATGCGCTCTATACGAGGGAAGTCCAGTAAACAGATTTCGATCTGGCCACGTAAGTTTTGAACCGTTCTAAAACGCATTAAGCAGATAAAAGGCCGTATTCCTCATCCAGCCAGAAGGAATACGGCCTTTTATCGTAAAGGCAAGAGAAGGACCGGATTTTCGTACATCGAAAAAGAACGCACAAAAAATGAAAGGGGTTACACTGAAAAGGTCCAGCCTGAAGAAATAAAAATCGCAAGAAATGAACAAAATATCACACTTATTGCATATGTTCGGCGTTCATAAATATTTTTCGGACCGGCATAATGAAAGGGAATACATCGGGCGTATTCTGGTCTCTGTTTTCGGGCAAATTACAAAGACCAAAACCATAAAAAAAGAAGAAAGGATTATTGATGAAACAATCTCTGACAAACCGGCTGAAACAGACGCTTTCGATCGTCGTTGCGGCGGGCTGTTCACTTTCGATGCTGCAGACCCCCATTCAGGCAGCTGTTCCTTCTGAGCTGGAAAACATCGCAGCAGACTTTACGATCACAGTTCCCTCTGAACAGAGCGGAAAGCCGAAAGAAAACATGGTCGACGGCGATGCTTCTACGCTCTGGGTCAGCAACGGAGCACAGTGGCCGGCGACGCTGATTTTTCGCGCACCTCTGGACACCCCGCCGATTTACAAAATGGTTGTCAAACTGGAATCCGGGCATCCGGACTGGACGATGGATGTGAAACTCCAGCACGCGGTCAACAGCGTGACGGACGATCTGATTCCGGATACAGAAAAAGACGACTTTTCCTTTAACGACACGTTTACCTATACGTGGGAAGACGGCATTTCTGCCTCCCATTTCTATCTGACACTTTCCGATCCGAAAAACGGCGGCGCTGCCGGCGCGTTCTGGCCAGGCATTGCGGAAGTGGAATTATTTACCGAAAAAGGCGGGAACAACCCCGATTCTTCCGATCTGGTCAATATTGCCGGCAACGGTACGATCAGCTCTATCACGTCCGGACAGGGCAATCCGGCCAGTCTGATCGATGAAGATTACAAAACGCTTTACATATTTTCTCAGGGGCTTTCGACCACCGGAGGCCAGGCCTGGGTTCAGATCGATTACGATCAGAAAAAGACGGTAAAAGCGATTGAAGCTGCCTTTGAAAACAAAGGCGCTTCCGATTCCAACGGCTTTGTCTTTAGGTACGACATTCTTGGACGGACGAGTGCCGACGGGGAATGGGAAGTGCTGGGCGCTGATCAGACGGCAACACGTCTGGATGGGGACTGCATCAAACGCTTTACCCTCGATGAGGCCAGAGAACTGCAGGCCGTACGCATTCTGATTAAATCCATTGCGAATACCGGCGGCGATCCCTGGCCCGCTTTAGCGGAGCTGAAAATTCTTGCCCCTACAGATTCCGTAAAGGATCCTCTGCTTGAAAACAATATTGCCAAAGGCAAATCCATTCATACCAATACGAACCAGGCGAACGTAAAGAACCTGGTCGACGGTTCGCTGGCTACCCAGTGGAACGGCGACATGTATCCGGCGTATGTGGATATTGACCTGGGCAAAAACTATACGCTCAGCGATGCGGTTGTATTCACCCCGACTGCGGGCTACAGCCAGTATTCGATCTATACGTCCATGGATGGCGTTGACTTTGAGCGCGTCGCCCGCAAGACATCGAAAGAGACCTGCACGAATGAAGGCGAAACCTGGCAGCTCAACAACAAGGAAGCACGTATTATCCGTCTTTACATGGAATACAACTCCGCTTCCGCAAACAGCCAGGTTCGTGAATTCGTCCTGCACGGAACGGAGTCGGGAACACCCGTTCAGCCAACACCGGCGGTCAGCGTGCCGGATTTTAAAGATACCGAATACGCAAGGGCCGTTACCGAAGCCGATACGATTGCGGAAGTTCAGGGCATTATTTCCCGCCGCATTGGGGAAGCCTATGTCGACTGGTTTACCTTTGAACTCAAAGATGCCGCCAATGGCTATGACTACTACGATGTCGAAGCCAGAAAAGGAAAGATTCACATTACCGGAAACAACGGCGTGTCTCTGGCCACCGGTCTGAACGCCTACCTGGAACAGATCGTCAACGTGCACATTTCTCAGGTCGGCGATCAGGTCAAAATGCCGGAAAGCATCGTTCTTCCTGCGCAGAAACTGCACAAGGAAACAAAATTCCCGGTTCGTTATTCGTATAACTTCTGTACGCTTTCCTATTCGATGGCGTTCTGGGGCGAAAGCGAATGGAGAAATGAATTAGACTGGCTTGCTCTGAACGGCGTGAATGTCGTTCTGGATGCGACCGGTCAGGAAGAAGTCTGGAGACGCTTCCTTGCCGAATGCGGCTATTCCCATCAGGAAATCAAGGACTTCATTGCCGGTCCTGCGTACTACGCCTGGTTTTACATGGCCAACCTTACCGGCATGGGCGGACCGCTGCCGGACAAATGGTTCGCACAGCGTACCGAACTCGCCCGTAAAAACCATCGCATCATGCAGGTTCTTGGTATGCAGCCTGTACTGATGGGCTACTGCGGCATGGTGCCGACCGATTTCAAAACCAAACAGCCGGAAGCGTCCGTTATTCCGCAGGGCAAATGGTGCAACTTCCAGCGCCCGTACATGCTCAAAACGGATGATTCGAATACCTTCCCGAAATATGCCGAAATGTTCTACAAAGCGCAACAGGATGTCTATGGAGACATCACGAACTACTACGCGACCGACCCGTTCCACGAAGGCGGAAATACGGGCGGCATGAATGTTTCCACCATCGCGTCCGAGACGCTCAAAGCGATGATGGAAAGCGATCCGGACGCCGTCTGGGTGATTCAGTCCTGGCAGGGCAACCCGTCCAGCGCCCTTCTGAAAGGTCTGGAAGGCAATCGGGACCACGCCCTCGTACTCGATCTGTATGCAGAACGCCAGCCGCACTGGAACAGCGCCAGCTATGGCGATGAATTCCAGCAGACCCCATGGGTATTCTGCATGCTCAACAACTTTGGCGGACGTCTCGGTCTCTATGGCCACATCGAAGGTCTGGAAGGCGTATTTGACGCCATCAAGAATGCAGACTGCATGGCCGGTATCGGTATCGCACCGGAAGCCAGTCAGAACAATCCGCTGCTTTACGAATACCTCTTCGATACCATCTGGACCGAAGATGCAGAGCAGCCGGTAGAACCAATCAATCTCAATCAGTGGATTAAGGATTACGCAAGAAGACGCTACGGCGGCGAAAGCGAAAGCGCTGTAGAAGCGCTCCAGATTCTGCTCGATACCGTATACGACGGCGTCGAGCACGAACGAAACAACAGCGGCATCGGACAGGGGGCTCCGGAAAATATCCTGAATGCCCGTCCAAATCTGACGCTGACTACCGCTTCGACATGGGGCTGGTCGTCGATTCTATATTCCAAAGTCGAACTGCAGAAAGCGCTCGATCTGCTTCTGGAAGACTGGGATACGCTTAAGGATTCCGAAGCGTATCGCTATGACGTAGTCAGCGTGGCTCAGCAGGTTCTGTCCAACTCGGCACAGGGAATTCTTTCCAAAATGAATACGGCTTACACCAACCGCGATCTGGATGAATTCACGACCTGGTCGGATAAGCTGATCGAACTCGTCAGCGATTCGGACCGTCTGCTTTCCACAACGAAAATGTACATGCTTGGCAACTGGACCGAAGCCGCCAGCCGCATGATCAGCGATCCGGATGACTTCACCAGAGATCTGTTTGATCTCAACGCCAAAGCGCTTGTATCGACATGGGGTTCCATTGCCCAGTCGAACGCCGGCGGTCTGCACGACTACTCCAACCGTCAGTGGGCTGGCCTGACGAAAGATCTGTATCTCAAGCGCTGGCAGATGTTCATTGACGAAAAGAAAAAAGAACTGCGCGGCGAATCCTTTAAAACCTTCAGCGCAGCGGACTGGTTTGAAGTGGAATGGGCCTGGGCGCGAAACAGCGACGAACGCTTCTCCGATCAGCCAGGTTCGGATCCGATCAACACACTGGCCGAAAACGTTCTTGAAAAATACGACATCCAGAAAATCGCTCCGGAAATTACTCTGGACGGCGTTCTGGAACCGGAAAAAATGACCGCCACTGCTCCCAGTGCGCAGAGCGGAGAAGGACCAGAACGCGTTCTGGATGGAAACAATCAGACGCTCTGGCACACCCAGTACACCGGAACGCTGCCCACACGGGAACAGTGCTATATCACACTGAACCTCAACGAACCGGCGATGGTACGCTCCCTGCTGTATTTGCCAAGAAGCAACGCGCAGAACGGCACAATCACCAAATATCGCATTGAGGTTATCGACGACAGCCAGCCTGGAGCGGAGTGGAAAACGGCAGCCGAAGGAAACTGGGCCCGTGAATCCGGCTGGAAAGAAGCCGTATGGTCCACGCCGGTAAAAGCGACGAAGGTCCGTCTTGTGGCCGTAGATTCCGTCAGTGTCGAAACGGGCAAAATTTTCGCGTCCGCTGCGGAAATCCGCGTGAAAGGCGTATGGAGTGCGGACATTCCAGATGAACTCGATTACACCTTAATGGATCAGGCCCTCGAAAAAGCCGATGCGCTTGAAGCGGCCAAAGAGACGTTTGCGATGACAGGCCTCCATGCCTTTGAAGACGCAAGAACGCATGCGGCTTCCGTTCGAGCCGATGCCCTTACGCAAAAAGAGCTCGATGACGCGGCGCTCCGTCTGAATCAGGCGATGCTGAAACTGCGCAAGAAAGTCGATAAGGCGTATCTGGAAAATCTTTAATCGATACAGAGCTTAAAAAGCCTCTTTTAAAGTCGAACCGGCTGTGACCGGTTCAAAACGAAGACCGGCCTCGATTTCGAATATCGAATCGAGGACCGGTCTTTTCCTTTTGGCCGTCGGTTTGAACCGCAAAAAAACTCGGATCTTCCGTAAGCGTCAAATAAAAGACGGGTATTTTCTCGACCGCCTCCTTGGGATAATTCCTTTATTCAAGGAGGCTTTTTCATGGAATCAATCATCCCTGCAATCGATCTCGGTATCGATTTCTCCAAAG